>JARFPS010000268.1 GCA_029288175.1 Miltoncostaea sp.
GCCTGGGCACCTTCCGCGCCCGCGCCGGCCAGGGCCGCACGAACATCACCGTCCCCGTCAAGGTGGCCCGTCGCGCCGCCGCCGGTGGCCGCCTCAGCGTCACCGCCACCCTCGGCGGCACGGAGGCCCGCACCACGATCAGCGTCCGCCCGTTCGCGCTCACCCGCTCCGCCAGGCTGCGCGGCGGTCGGGGCAGCATCCGCGCCCGGCTCAACCGCTCCAGCAGGCTCAAGATCACCATCAGCCGCGGCGGCAGGAAGGTGGCCGCGTTCCGCGCCCGCGGCAAGCGCGGCGTCAACACCATCGCCATCCCCCGCCGCGCGGCCAGGGCGATGGGCAAGAACGGTCGCTACACGGTGGTGATCCAGGCGACCAGCCGACGTGCCGCCGTCAAGAACATGCGCGTCCTGAGCCGCTAGTCACCCTCGCCCGCGGGGGCCGGCGCGGAGCCGTCGAGGATGGCCGCGAACTCGTCCTCGCCGACGACGGGGACGCCGAGCGACTCGGCCTTCGACCGCTTGCCACCCCCGCCCTCCCCGGCCACCAGGAAGGCGGTCGCACCGCTGACCGAGTTCGTGGCCTTGCCACCGGCCGCGACGATGGCGCGCTTGGCCTCGTCGCGGGACATCGCCGACAGCGTGCCGGTGACCACCACCGACAGGCCGTCGAGCGGGCCGCCCTCGCGGGCGGTCGGCACGGGGCCCTCGACCGTGAGGCCGGCGGCGCGCAGCCTCTCCAACGTCCTGCGGTTGGTGTCGCTGCTCAGGTGGTCAACGATGGCGCCGGCCACCACGGGGCCCACGCCCTCGGCCTCGGCCAGCGCCTCGGGATCCGCCGACAGCAGGTCGTCCAGCGACGGGACCACCGCGGCGACCGCCTCCGCCGTGATCTCACCCACATGGCGGATGCCCAGCGCGTTGAGCAGCCGATGCCACGGCTGCGCCTTGGAGGCCTCGATCGCGGCGAGGAGGTTGTCGACCGAAACGTCCTTGAAGCCGTCGAGCGCGATCAGCTCGTCGCGGTGCTCCGCGAGGTCGTAGATGTCGGCCACGTCGGCCAGCAGTCCCTCGTCGTAGAAGCGACGGACGGTCTTCTCGCCCAGGCCCTCGATGTCCATGGCGCCGCGCGAGGCGAAGTGCTCCAGGCTCCCCACGATGACCGCCGGGCAGGCCCGGTTGGGACACCGCAGTTGCACCTCGCCCTCCGGGCGCACGGCCCGGGTACCGCAGATGCCGCAGTGCGTCGGCATCTCGAACGGGATCTCGTCGCCCGTGCGGTCTTGGACCAGCGGTGCGACGACCTGCGGAATGACGTCACCGGCACGCTGCACGATGACCTTGTCGCCCTCGCGAAGGTCCTTGCGGGCGATGTCCTCCTGGTTGTGGAGGGTGGCCTGCCGAACGGTCACGCCGCCGACCACCACGGCCTCCAGGTCGGCGAACGGCACCAGGGCCCCGGTGCGCCCGGTGTTGACCAGGATGCGGTTGAGCCGCGTGGTGGCGCGGACCGGCTTGAACTTCCACGCCACGGCCCAGCGCGGCGCCCGGCCGACGGTGCCGAGGCGCTGCTGGAGGGCGAGGGAGTCGACCTTCACGACCGCGCCGTCGATGTCGTAGTCGACCTCGCCGCGACGTTCCTCCCACCGCTCGCACGCGGCCAGGACGTCGTCGATGTGGTCGAAGCGCTCGATCTCGGAGTTCACGCGGAACCCCGCCCCCCGCATCCACTCGAGGGCCTCGAAGTGGCTCGTGAACTCGATGCCGTCGCGGAACCCCACGGCGTAGGACCAGATCGACAGCGGCCGCTCGGCGGCCTCGGCCGGATCGAGCTGACGGAGGCTCCCGGCGGCCGAGTTGCGGGGGTTGGCGAAGGTGGGCAGTCCCCGCTCCGCACGCGCCTCGTTGAGACGGGCGAAGGCATCGAGGGGCAGGTACACCTCGCCGCGCACCTCGACGGCCGGCGGCGCCTGGACCCGGTGCAGGCGCGTGGGGATCGCGCGGATGGTCCGGAGGTTCTGCGTCACGTCCTCGCCGACGAGGCCGTCCCCGCGCGTGGCCCCCACGGCGAGCCGCCCTCGCTCGTACACGAGGGACACCGCCAGCCCGTCGATCTTCGGCTCGACCACGAACCTCAGCGGCTCGGAGGGCTCGCCGTCCGCCTCGAGGAGGGTGGTGATCCGCCGGTGCCAGTCGATGAGCTCATCGGCGTTGCGGGCGTTGTCCAGGCTGAGCATCGGCTCGCGGTGGCGCACCTGCGCGAAGCCCTCGGCCGGCGCGCCGCCGACCCGCTGGGTCGGTGAATCGGGATCGAGCAACTCCGGGTGCTCTGCCTCGATGCCCTGGAGCTCGCGCATCCACGCGTCGTAGACCTGGTCGTCGACGTCCGGGTCGTCCAGGACGTAGTAGCGATGGTTCGCGTCCTCGATGAGCTCGCGGAGCTCGGCGGCACGGTCCGCGGCGCTCATGACAGGCCCAGCGCGCTCCGCAGCTCGGCGACGTCGTCGACGATCACGTCGGGCTCCTCGGCGGCCAGCGCCTCGCGCCCGAAGAAGCCCCAGGTGACACCGACGGTGTCGACCCCCGCGGCCTTGCCGGCCCGCAGGTCGAAAGGCGAGTCGCCCACCAGGACGGCCTCGTGGGGATGCGCCCCGTGCTCGTCGAGCGCCCGATGGACCGGCGCGGGGTGCGGCTTGTGGAGATCGGTGGTCTCGGCCGAGATCACCACCGGGAAGTGGTGCTCCAGCGGCACGACATCCCAGGCCATTCTCACGACCGGGCCGGCCTTGCTGGTGACGATGCCCAGGCGCCGCCCGTCGGCGCGAAGGTCCTCGAGCAACTGGGACATCCCCTCGTACTCGGCGAGGAGCTCCGGGGTCATCCGGTGGTTCCACTCCTGGTAGACCGCCAGCAGCTCGTCCGCGCGGTCGGGGTCGAACGCCAGCATCTGCTCCCGCAGCGGGATGCCCACGTTGGCCACGAGCGTCTCGTCGGGGAGGTCGCGACCCAGCACCGTGGAGACGGCGTGACGATGCGACTCCCTGATGAGCGCGGTGGAATCGATGACCGTTCCGTCGAGATCGAACAGCACGACGGGATACGTCACGGCCGCGCGCCCCCCTCGACCGGCTCCGGCAGGCCCAGCTCGTCGAGCGCGCCGATGCCGGCGACGTCCGTCAGATCGAAGTGGATCGGGGTCACCGAGATGACGCGGTCCTCCATGGCCGCGAAGTCGGTGCCGGGCTCGCGACGGTAGGACGGCAGCGTGCCGTAGATCGCGTAGCGCCTGCGACCGGCCTCCTCGCCCAGCAGCTCGAGGCGGTCGTTGTAGACGCGCCGCCCCAGGCGGGTGGTGCGCGCGCCCGCGATCCTCGTGGCCGGCACGCCCGGGGCGTTGACGTTGAGGATCACCCCCGGGGGCGTCCGCCCCTCGAGCAGCGGCGGGGTCAAGCGGGCGGCGAATCCCGCCACGGGGCCGAAGTCGTAGGCCGTGTCGTCCCACTGGTCGCGCGTGGGATCGAGGCTCCCCGCGGAGACCGCCATGGCGGGCAGGCCGAGCACCACGCCCTCCAACGCCGCCGCCACGGTGCCGGAGTACGTGACGTCATCGCCCAGGTTGGTGCCGAGGTTGATGCCGCTGACGATCACATCGGGCTTCTCGCCCGCCAGGCCGAGCACCGCGAAGCGCACGCAGTCGACGGGCGTCCCGTCGGTCGCGAACGCCGAGGTGCCATCGGCCAGGGTGACCTCCTCGATGTGCAGCGGGCGGCTGATGGTGATGCCACGCCCGATCGCGCTGCGGTTGGAGTCGGGGGCGATGACCGTGACCCTGCCGAGCGGCTCCAGCGCCTGCTTGAGCGCGAGCAGGCCGAGGCTGTGCACACCGTCGTCGTTGGTGATGAGGATGTGCTTCACGGAGCGTCGAGCGTAGCGGCCCGGTCGGCTCCCCCGGAGCCGGACCCGTCCTGCTCGTCGTACCCGACACCGACCAGGGTAAGAGGGTGGGCCGGCGCCGTGGGTCCGGCGTCGCTTCGCGGCACCCCGGCCAGCAGGTGGTCCATGTGCTCGGGGGCCCACACGCCCCGCCCGATCCACAGCATGGTGCCCACCATCACGCGCACCATGTGGCGCAGGAACGTGTCGCCCTGCACGACGAGCACCAGCTCGTCGTCTCTCCGCTCCCACCGGCACACCGACAGCCGGCGCCAGAACGTGGTGTGGAGGGTGTGCGAGGGGGTGAAGGCGCGGAAGTCGTGGCTGCCCACGGCGCGCGCCGACGCGGCGTTGAGGCGCTCCTCATCGAGCGTGGGGGGGTGCACCAGCACACGATCGCGACGCAGTGGGCTGCGCGGCCCGGGCAAGACCCGGTACTCATAGCGCCTCCACAGCGCGTCGCGACGCGCGTCGAAGCCCGCCTCGACCTCGCGCACCGAGCGCGCCACGCAATCGTCGGGCAGCAGCCCCATCAGCGCCCCGCGCAGGCGGGCGTCGCCGATGTCGGTGGCCGCCTCCACGCTGGCCACCTGGCCCGACGCGTGCACCCCGGCATCGGTGCGGCCCGCGACGGCGAGCCGGTAGCCGCCCGGCAGGACGCGGTCGAGGGCGACGCGAAGCGCCCCCTCGACGGTGCGGCGGCCGGGCTGCGCCGCCCAGCCCGCGAACTCCGTGCCGTCGTACTCGAGGTCCAGCCGGAACGACCGGATCCCCGAACGCGGCTCAGGCCTCGATGCTGGCGCCTCCGACAAGGTCCGGATCGCGCGTGAGCTCGATGAGCACCATCGGGGCCGCGTCGCCCTGACGGGGACCCAGCTTGAGGGTGCGCGTGTAACCGCCGTTGACGTCGGCGAAGGCCGGTCCGACGTTCTCGAACAGGTGGTAGGTGACGTCCTTGTCGCGCAGCAGCGAAACGGCCTGCCGGCGGGCGTGCAGGGTGTCCTGCTTGGCGAGCGTGATGGCCTTCTCGGCCACCTCGCGCGCCAGCTTGGCCTTCGGCGCCGTGGTCTGGATGCGCCCATGGGTGAGCAGCGCCGTCGCGAGGTTGGCGCCCATCGCCGAGCGATGGCTCGCCGAGCGGTTGAGCTTGGGTCCTTTTCTGCGATGCCTCACAACGTCACATCCTAGTCATGGCGGGGCGCGCCGGCGCCCCTAGTCCTCGTCGTGTCTGAGGTTGAGCCCGTGGGCGGCCAGGTTCTCCTTGACCTCCTCGATGCTCTTCTTGCCGAAGTTCGGGATGGCCGAGAGCTCGGCCTCCGTCTTGGAGATCAGATCGCCGATGGTCTCGACCCCGACGCGCTTGAGACAGTTGTAGCTGCGCACGCCCAGCTCGAGCTCCTCGATCATGATGTCGTGCATGCCGCCGCCGGGCGGGGGCTCCTCCGGCTCCGGCTCACCCAGCAGATGGGTGCTCTCGGAGTCGGCGAAGATCGCGAGGCGCCGGATGAGCGACTCCGCGGCCTGGGAGAGCGCCCCCCGCGGGTCGATGCTGCCGTCGGTCTCGACCTCGAGCTTCAGCTTGTCGTAGTCGGTGCGCTGACCGACGCGCGCGGGGCTGACCTCGAAGCGCACCCGGCGGACCGGCGAGAAGTTCGCGTCGACCGGGATCTCGCCGATCGTCGAGCCGGGGTTCTTGTTGCCCTCGGCCTGCACGTAGCCGGCGTCGCGGCGGATCATCAGGATCACGTCGAGCCGCGAACCCGGGAGCAGCGTGGCGATCTCGAGCTCGGGGTTCAGGATCTCGAGGTCGCCGGGCGCCGAGATGTCGGCGGCGGTCACCTGACCGGGACCGACCTTCGAGAGCTCCACCTCGATCTCGTCGATCTCGCCGTGGAGGCGGCAGACCAGTCCGCGGAGGTTGATGATGATGTCGGTGACGTCCTCGCGGACGCCGTTGATGGTGCTGAACTCATGCTGCACGCCCTCGATGCGCACCGAGGTCACGGCGGCGCCGGTCAGCGAGCTCAGCAGAACCCGCCGCAGGCTGTTGCCGAAGGTGTGACCGAAGCCGCGGTCGAGCGGCTCCACCTCGAAGGTCCCGAGGGTCTCCGAGATGGCCTCGTACGTCATGCGGGGCGACTGGATGTCGAGCAACGATTCCGTCCTTCTCCGGCGCTCCGGCCGGACCGTGGGTGAACGCGAAACCGACCGCCGCATCCGCTCCGCCGCCGCGCGTCACGGCCACGGAGCAATCGCCTGCGATCGGGTCGTGCCGGTTACTTCGAGTAGAGCTCCACGATGAGCTGTTCCTGGACCGGCGTGTCGATGTCGTCACGGTCTGGGGCCTTGAGCACCTTGCCGTTGAGGGCATCGTGGTCGGCCTGCAGCCAGGGCGCCACGACGGCGACCAGCTCGGTGGCCGAGCGGATGACGCCCTCGGCGTTGGAGCTCGGCTTGACCGTGATGACGTCGTCGGCGCGCACCGAGTAGCTGGGGATGTCCACGCGCTTCCCGTTGACCTGGAAGTGACCATGGTTCACCAGCTGACGGGCCTGGCGTCGAGTCGACGCGAAGCCGAGGCGGTACACGACGTTGTCGAGCCGCAGCTCAAGAAGGCGCAGGAGGTTCTCGCCGGTGATGCCCGGCTGCCGGCTGGCCTTCTTGTAATAGTTGCGGAACTGCTTCTCCAGGACGCCGTAGAAGCGGCGGGTCTTCTGCTTCTCGCGCAGCTGCACCAGGTACTCGCTCTGGCGGATGCGGCCGCGGCCATGCTCCCCCGGAGGGTAGTTCCGCCGGTCGAGGTACTTCTGGCACTTGTCGGTGAGCGCCACGCCCTCGCGGCGGCTCAGCTTGACCTGGGGTCCGGTGTAACGGGCCACGCGAGCCCCCTAGACCCGGCGCCGCTTGCGGGGGCGGCAGCCGTTGTGGGGGACGGGGCTGACGTCGGTCACCGAGGTGACCTCGAGACCCGCGGCCTGCAGCGAGCGGATGGCCGTCTCGCGGCCCGAGCCGGGCCCCTTGACGTAGACGTCCACCTTCTGGAGTCCGTGCTCCATGCCCTTGCGCGCCGCGCTGTCCGCCGTGACCTGCGCGGCGAAGGGCGTGCTCTTGCGCGAGCCCTTGAAGCCCGCCGAGCCGGCCGTCTCCCACGCGATCACGTTGCCCTGCTTGTCGGTCAGCGTGACGATGGTGTTGTTGAAGGACGTCTTGATGTGGGCCTGTCCGGCCGGGACGTTCTTGCGCGCCTTGCGGCGCGTCCTACCGCGCGTCTGCCTCGCCACTACTCAGCTTTCCTTTGCTTTCCCACCGTGCGCCGCGGCCCCTTGCGGGTGCGGCCGTTGGTCTTTGTGCGCTGACCGCGCACCGGCAGGCCGCGCCGGTGGCGCAGGCCTCGGTAGCAACCGATGTCCATCAGGCGCTTGACGTGGTTGCTGCGCACGCGACGAAGGTCACCCTCGACGACGAGGTTCTTCTCGACGATGTCGCGCAGTCGCCCGACCTCCTCCTCGGTGAGGTCGCGCACGTAGGTGTCGCGCTTGATGTCGGCTTCATCGAGCACCTTGTTCGCCGTGGTGCGCCCGATGCCGAAGATGTAGGTGAGCCCCACCTCGATGCGCTTCTCGCGCGGGATGTTCACGCCTGCGATGCGGGCCACTAGTGCTCCGTTCCGGGGGTGATGTGATGGTCCCGCTTGCGAAAACCGAGCGGGGCGAGGACGCAGGGCTGGTCCATGGTGGTTCCCATGGGCCCGCCCGAGAACGAAGCACCCGCGACAGTTTGCAGCCGCGGGAGCGCGCATGAACCCTCGGAGCGGAGCACTAGCCCTGCACCTGCTTGTGGCGGGGATTGACGCAGATCACGTGGAGCTTGCCGTGTCGCTTGATCACACGGCACTTCTCACAGATCGGCTTGACCGACGCACGGACCTTCACGAAACCCCCACGGACAGCGCCCGCATGGCTGGCGGGCATGACGAATGGTGCGCCCGATGGCGCGACAAGGGAGCATAGCACCCGAGGGGCCCCGCTCGGGGCGTCGGGCTAGCCGACAGGCTCGGCCGCCTGCGCGATGGTGAGAATGCGCGGACCGTCGTCCGTGACGGCCACGGTGTGCTCGTAGTGGGCCGACAGGCTGCCGTCGGTGGACGAGACCGTCCACCCGTCGTCCTTGTCGACCACGACGTCGGGACCGCCGGCGTTGACCATCGGCTCGATCGCGATGACGATGCCCGCCTCCAGCGGCGGACCGGTGCCCGGCTTGCCGAAGTTGGGCACCTGGGGCTGCTCGTGCATGGCCCGCCCGACCCCATGACCCACGAGGCTTCGCACCACCGAGAAGCCGGCGGCCTCGACCTCGGTCTGCACGGCGTGACCGATGTCGCCCACCGTCCCCCCGGGGACGCATGCCTCGATGCCGCGGTAGAGGCTCGCCTCGGTGGCGCTCATCAAGCGCTGAGCCTCGTCGCTGACGTCACCCACGGCGTGCGTGCGGGCCATGTCGGAGACCCACCCGTCGAGGATCACCCCGGCGTCGACCGAGAGGATGTCGCCCTCCGCGACGGTGACGTCGCCCGGGATGGCATGGACCACCTGGTCGTTCACGGAGGTGGTGATGGTGGCCGGAAAGCCGTGATAGCCCTTGAACTGTCTCTTATACACATCTGACGCTGCCGACGAACACCGTGACGTGTTGTTG
>JARFPS010000077.1 GCA_029288175.1 Miltoncostaea sp.
CATCGACACCGTGACCGGCCTGCAGCGCGCGGACACGAACCGCGACGGCATCGTGGACCTGCTGCTGCTATCCGACCGCACGCTGTTCGCCTACGGCGTGGGCGCCTCGGGCGGGGCCATCGGCGCGAAGCCCCGCATGACCTGGACGGTGCCGGACGATGTGAGCTTCGTCGTCGGCCCGCATCCGACCAAGCGCCAGCCCGCAGCCAAGGACGAGATGGTGCTCTGGCTCGGAACGCAGGGACAGCGCACGTCGACGCGGGGGCTCCCCCCCAAGAAGGGCGAAGACGCGCCTGCGCCCCTCGACTGGCGCGACCGCCAGCGCGCAGCGTTCGCCGACTTCGACCGCGGGGCGGACGGCTTCCTGGCCCCCACGAAGGAGGGCTGGGTCCACCGCAGCGGCATCACGCTCGACATCCCGCGCACGCGCCGCGTGAAGGCCCCGGGGCCGTTCTTGGAAGACGAGTGCGTCATCGAGAACGGACTGCCCCAGGTCTACGTCGGCCGCGCGGCGCCCGCGAAGGCCGGCGAGACGGATCGCGCCCTCTGGGCCATTGCCGATCGCAAGCTCGTCGCCGCGGGCATCGACGGGCGCGTGACCTACGACATCGCGTTCCTCGGCTCGGGCGGCGAGGGCGACTTCGACCAGACGCTCGTGGATCTCGACGGCGATCGTCGCCCGGAGATCCTGCACCGCATCTACACCAACCGGCAGGTGCACTACGGCTTCTTCCAGACGAAGCCGGCCAAGGGCACGACCGGACCGACCCACAAGCCGGCCAACTGCCGCATCTCGCTGCCGGGTTTCCAGATCGATCCCGAGTTCGTGGACCTGGATGGCGACGGCCGCAAGGACCTGGTGATCACCAGCATGCAGGTCAATGCCCCGAACATGATCGGTGCGCTGTCCAAGGGACTCGTGGTCGCCGAGACGCGCGCGTTCCTGAACCGCTCGGCCAAGGGCGCCACGTTCTTCGTGGCCACGCCCGACGCGACGATCAAGAGCGAGATCGGCGTGAAGGTGCGCTTCAACCAGGCCGGCAACATCGAGGTCGTCCGCACGCTCATGATCGTGCCGGACGGCGACTTCGACGGCGACGGCCGGCGCGACCTGGCCATTCGCACGGGCCCCGCCACGGTCAGCATCCGCCGGGGCACCACGAGCAGCGTCTGGGCCGGCGACGATGCCGTCCAGACGGTGGCCATCCCCCCCATGGGCGACAGCGTGGACGTGGAGGGCTTCGCCGCGGATCTCGACGGCGACGGCAAGGACGAGCTGGTCCTCGTCTACCGGGGCCCGGAGGGCGGCAAGGACATCGTCCGCATCGTGAAGCCGTAGGACCGTGCGCCGGGGGTATCCTCCTGGGAAGGAACGCGGTC
The DNA here is from genome assembly GCA_029288175.1 of Miltoncostaea sp. Lineage (GTDB taxonomy): Bacteria > Actinomycetota > Thermoleophilia > Miltoncostaeales > Miltoncostaeaceae > JARFPS01. The sequence goes on from JARFPS010000077.1 coordinate 1,381, forward strand.
CACGCGCCGTCCCAACGTCATGAAGAACGCCCGCAAACAGACCGGTATCGCCCTGCTCGTCGTGATGATGCTCGCGGCGATCATCATTCCGTTCGCCGCGGAGTTCGCTTACCAGATCGCCCTCGAGTACACGACGGCGCTCAATGTGTCGGACCAGCTCGCGATCGACAACGCGATCGAGAGCCAGTACCAGATCGTGCTCGCCCGGCTGGAACACGACGGCCAGGGCAATACGACCGACACGTACGAAGACCCATGGAACGACGAGGAGCTGCGCTCCCGCACGGACGACGACACGGGCGTCAGCCTCTCGACGACGATGTTCGACGAGCAAGGCAAGTTCAACGTGCACATCCTGGCGGAGGCATCCGCCGCTCGGAAGCCGATCTGGAAGGAACGCCTCACCGAGCTGATCAAGTACTTCCGCGCCGACACCAAGTTCGACGCGGATCCGTACGCCGAGGAGGTCTCCGACGCGATCTTCCGCTGGGTGAACGGCGAGGTGAGCCGTGGCAGCGTGCCCAAGCCCAACACCGCCGACGACCGCGCCATGCTCGTGCTGGAGGAACTGCACTTCGTGAGTGATCTCTTCGAGAAGCACAGGCTACTCGAGGACATCCGCGAGGGTGACGAGGTCGCGCCAGGCCTGCATCGCTTCCTGACGGTGTACGGCAACGGCAAGATCAACCTCAACACCGCCCCGAAGGCCGTGCTGCAGGCCGTGTTCAACAAGGACCCGGACCTCGCCGAGCGCATCATCGAGCGCCGCGACGGCGCGGGCGAAGACGCCCCGGAGTCGGAGGACGGCGAGGAAGCCGGCGGCAACCCCTTTACGGATCCCAACCAGATCCTGGAGGTGGAGGGCGTCGACCAGCCGCGCCTGGTCGCCAACAAGGTCGTGCCGGCCGATGACTTCGACGTGCGCAGCAACTACTTCTCGGTGCGGATCGCCGCGCAGAAGGAGCAGTCGCGCCGCGAGGAGCTGTTCGTGGTCGAGCGCGTGCCGGGCAACGACCCGAACGGCCCGATCGACGGCTTCCGTCACCTGCTCTGCCAGGAGCGCACCGATCCGCTCGAGGAGCTGGCCGAGGAAGAGTAGTCGCCCCCGGCCCGTACGCTGCCGCCATGGCAGCGCGCAAGCGATCGAAACGGAAGAAGGCCCCGGCCCGCAAGCGGGCCGCGAAGAAAACGGCCGCCAAGCGCAAGAAGGCCGCCAAGCGCGCGCCGGCGAAGGCGACGGGCCGCAAGCGCGCGGTCAAGCGCTTGAGCGCCCAGGACATGGCGCGCGCGCAGCGCGAGATCTCCGTCGCGGAGTTCTTCGCCAAGAACCGCCACCTGCTCGGCTACGACAATCCGTCGAAGGCCCTGCTGACGGCCGTGCGCGAGGCCGTCGACAACGCACTCGATGCCTGCGAGGAGGCGGGCATCCTGCCCGACATCGACATCGCCATCGAGCAGGTCAAGCAGGGCAGCGCGTCCGCGAAGGGCGAGGAGAAGCCCGCCAAGTCGAAGGCGCGCAAGGGTCCGGCGGGCACGGCCGACCGCTTCCGCATGGTCGTGCAGGACAACGGGCCGGGCATCGTGAAGG
>JARFPS010000085.1 GCA_029288175.1 Miltoncostaea sp.
GGCTCGCCGCATCCGTCCCGGCCAGCAGCCCGTGAAGCGCGGCGATCCAGAAGACCCCGAAGGCCGACAGGTGAACCGTCCTCCACAGCCCGGCGGGGAGCCTCCTCATCAGCAGAGCGGTGCCCTGAATGGCGAGCAGCAGGTAGAGCCCGACGATCCCCAGGGCGACGGCCCACGGGCGATAGTCCGAGGCCAGCGGCACCAGCAGGTCCGCGAGCCCGAAGCTGATGTAGCCGTCCAGCCAGAGCGCGACCAGGTGCACGGCCGTGAACCACAGCGCCAGACCGCCCAGGAAGCGGTGCACCGCGATGGCCCAGGGCATGGCCATCATCCGAGGGCGAAGCTTCGTGGACATCAGGAGCCCGATCACCACCGCGGCGAGCAGCAGCGCCAGGGCAACGATCCCGGACGAGCGCGCCACGTACCACCAGATCTGCTCGGTCACGACAGGCAGCCCGTCAGGTCCGGGGTCGCGTGGCTGATGCCGGCGCTGTCCACGACGATCGCCGACGCCCGGTGCAGCGCCTCGAAACCGGGGACCCGGCCGGCCACGACCAGCGAGGTGGCCAGGGCCTCGGCCCACCAGGCCGATCCGGCGAGCACGGAGGCCGCGTGCACGTCGCCCCCCGCGGGCCGCCCGCCGGCCGGATCGACGAGGTGATGGAAGACGGACGGGCCCCTGCGCCATACGCGCCGCAGCCTGCTGCTGGTGGCCACGCCGCCGTCATCCACCGCGATGCGGGCAAGCTCACGCGACGGCGAATAGGGGTCGTCCACCCGCACCACCCACGAGTCGCACCCCGAGTCGCCGCGTGCGCGAAGGTCGCCGCCCAGGCTGACCAGCGCGCCCGCGGCCCCGTCCTCGATCAGCTCGGCCGTGACCAGATCGGCCGCCAGGCCCTTGCCGATGCCTCCGGGGTCGATGGCCACCCCCTCGGGAAGATGCACCGTCCGCGCGCGGGGGTCCAGGAGCACACCGCCCAGGCCCGGGGCCGTCGTGGCCCGCCCCGCACGGGCGGTGGTGTCGAGGTCCGCGAAGTTGCGGTCGTAGCCGTTCGCCAGCATCGAACCGCGCACGGACGGATCGAAGACCCCGCCGGTGAGCCGCCACGCCGCCACCGATCGCTCGATCAGCATGAAGGTCTCCTCCGACACCCGTCGCGGGGCGCCCGCCATCTGACAGAGGCGCGTCAGCTCTCCGGAGCCGAACCTGCTCCAGCGCCGCTCGAGGTCCTCGATGCGACGGCGCGCCGCGCCGAGGTGACCCCGGTCGCCGTTGACGACGATCGAGCAGCGCGTTCCCATGGCGCGGAACCGCAGCTCAGGAGGCACCGGAACGCCCCTCCGGAGCGCGGTCGGCCGGAGCCGGAGAGGGCGTGGGCGCCGCGGGCACCTCCACGCCGCCGGCGGACGGGATGACGCCGCCGTCCTCTGCGGGGACCGGCTCCGGGTCGGCCTGTGCGGAGCCGCCGTCGGCGGTGAGCCACATGGCGCCGGCCAGTCCCACCATGGCCAGCAGGCTGCCCGCTGCCAGGGTCACGCGGGACCGTCCGGCCGACCTGGTCCGGGCCGCGCGGCGCTCACGCGACCGGCGGGTCGCCTCCCGGGCGCGCTCGCCGACCGCCGAGCCCTCCTCGTCCGCGGGCGGCGGCACCGCCCGGTCGAGATCGTGCGGCCGCGCAAGGGGTCTCGTCAGCGGCGGCAACCCGGCCTCGCGCTGTCGCTGTTCCATGTCCATTCCCGCCTCGCCTCCTCGCCGGCCCAACTCGGTGATGCGACCGACGGTAGGAGCGGCGGATAAAGGCGAGGTGAGATCCGCCGTGCGGCGCGATCCCCTTAATGAACCCTCAACGAGGGGGCGCCGCTCACGGGTTCCTATGATGGGCCCGTGGCCGACGAGACGGTGCGCATCGATCGATGGCTATGGGCCGCCCGCATGTTCAAGACGCGCTCGATCGCGGCGGACGCCGTGCGGGGCGGCAAGGTCCAGGTCAACGGCACGCGCGCCAAGCCGTCCAAGGAGGTCCGCTCAGGCGACGAGGTGCGCGTCACACAGGGGCAGATCTCCCGGACGCTGATCGTGCGGGCGGTGTCGGAGCGACGGGGCCCGGCGTCCGAGGCGGTGCACCTCTACGAGGAGACCCGCGAGAGCATCGAGCAGCGC
>JARFPS010000108.1 GCA_029288175.1 Miltoncostaea sp.
ATAAGAGACAGGCGCCTACCTCCTTCGGGTGGGGGCCGGCCGGCGTTGGCTGATCCGCTTCGGGTGCATCAGCCTCACCCGGCCTGCTTCGAAGCGCATCTGCCGGGGCCCGTGGAACGCCCGGCCCACGACGTCCTTCCGGGTGCGACGGGCCTTCGACGGGCGTTGGTACGGCTTCCGCGATCGGTACCGCATCAGCGGATCGAAGGTCACCCTCGTCTCGCGTGGCGCCTTCTGCGGGCCCCTGCGCAGCGTGCCGGTCACCGGCTAGTCTCGGCCCTGCAGCGACGAGCTTCGCGGGGAGACGACATGGCCATCAGGTTTCTTTTTCACGGAACGGTCAAGGACGGCCAGGAAGATGCCTTCCGTGATCTCGCCGAGCGCAGCACCGCGCTGGTGCGCGACGAGCCCGGCCACACCGAGCACGAGTGGCTGCTCTCGGATGACGGGCGATTCGTGACGGCCGACACCTTCGCCGACGACGCGGCCGTGGCCAACCACATGGACCGCGTGCGTGCGGCGGGCCTCATCGACGACTACATGAGCGCCGTCGACATGGAGAGCTTCCAGGTGTTCGGACCGGTCAGCCAGAGCCTCCGGGAGACCTTCTCCGGCATGGGGCCCGTCTACTACACGCTCGTCTCCCGGCGCTGACCGCCCGCGATCCCTCAGACGGCGGCGCGACCGCGGTCGCGTCCACCGGCGTGCGCGAGGACCTGCGCAACGTCGCCATCGTCGCCCATGTCGACCACGGCAAGACCACGCTGGTCGACGCGATGCTCTGGCAGTCCGGAGCGTTCCGCGCGAACCAGGACGTGGACGAGCGCGTCATGGACTCGATGGACCTCGAGCGCGAGCGCGGGATCACGATCCTCGCCAAGAACACTGCGGTCCGTGCCGGCGACACGAAGATCAACATCCTCGATACGCCGGGCCACGCCGACTTCGGCGGGGAGGTGGAGCGCGCGCTCACGATGGTCGACGGCGTCCTCCTGCTCGTCGACGCGAGCGAGGGGCCCCTGCCTCAGACGCGTTTCGTGCTGCGGAAGAGCCTCGAGCTCGACCTTCCGGTGGTGCTCGTCGTGAACAAGATCGATCGGCCGGACGCCCGCATCGCCGAGGTCGTCGACGAGACGTACGAGCTCTTCCTGGATCTCGACGCGGCCGACCACCAGATCGAGTTCCCCATCGTCTACACAGATGCCCGCGCCGGCACGGCCACACTCGATCCCGCGTCGCCTGGAAGCGACCTGCAGCCGCTCTTCGCGACGTTGCTCCGACACGTGCAGGCGCCGACGTTCGATCCCGCCCACCCGCTGCAGGCGCGCGTGACCAACCTCGACGCCTCGCCTTACGTCGGCCGCATCGCCCTGTGCCGCGTCCAGCACGGCCATGTTCGAAGCGGCGCGCAGGTGGCGTGGTGTCGTGCCGACGGCACGGTCGAGCAGGCCCGCATCGGGAGCCTCTACGTGACCGAGAACCTCGACCGGGTGGAGGTGGCGGAGGCCGGGCCCGGCGAGATCATCGGGGTGTCGGGCATCGAGCAGATCACCATCGGCGAGACGCTCGCCGATCCGTCCGACCCCCGCCCGCTGCCCGTCATCGCCGTGGATGAGCCCACGCTCTCGGTCGTCGTCGGCGTCAACACCGGCCCCCTGGCCGGCGGGGACGGCGACAAGCTGACCGCCCGCCTCCTGAAGGCCCGCCTCGATCAGGAGCTTGTGGGCAACGTGGCGCTGCGGGTGCTCGACACCGACCATCCGGATCGCTGGGAGGTGCAGGGGCGCGGCGAGCTGCAGCTCGCGGTCCTGGTCGAGATGATGCGCCGTGAGGGCTTCGAGCTCACCGTCGGGAAGCCCGCCGTCGTCACGCACGAGATCGACGGGAGACTCCACGAGCCCACCGAGCGGCTCACGGTCGACGTGCCCGAAGAGCACGTGGGGGCCGTCACCCAGCTCCTGAGCACGCGCAAGCCACGCCTGGAGGGCATGAGCGGCCACGGGACGGGCTGGATGCGCCTCGACTACGTGGTGCCGGCGCGCGCCCTGATCGGGCTGAGGACCGACCTCCTCAGCGAGACCCGCGGCACCGGCCTGCTCCACCACGTGTTCGAGGGCTACGCGCCGTGGATGGGGGAGCTGCGCACCCGTACGACGGGCAGCGTGGTCGCCGACCGCACCGGACCCGCGACGGCGCACGCCATCCAGTCGCTGCAGGACCGCGCTTCGCTGTTCGTGGCTCCGGGCGAGACGGTCTATGCGGGCATGGTCGTCGGCGAGAACCCCCGCGCCGAGGACATGGACGTCAACATCTGTCGGGAGAAGAAGCTGACCAACATGCGCGCCGCCGCGGCGGACGAGACGGTGCGATTGACCACCCCGCGTCGCCTCAGCCTGGAGCAGGCGCTCGAGTTCATCTCTACGGACGAGTGCATCGAGGTCACCCCGGCGAGCGTCCGGGTGAGGAAGGTCACGCTCGACGCCGGCGAGCGGATGCGGGTCGCCCGCCGGCGCAAGCGGGAGCGCGCCGGGGCCTAGCCGGCGACCGCGACCGATCGTGCGACGACCCCGTCGCGAGAGCCGGGGCCGGAGAGGACCCTCGTCGGTGGGGGCGACGCCGCCACCCGGGATAGTGTCCTGTGGTTTCCCGCAGGCACCAGAACCAGGAGCACCCTTGTCCGACATCGCACGCGCGCGCGCCCAGCAGGTGGGTGCCGCCTTCACCGAGCAGGCGTCCGACTACGAGGGGGCCGTCCGGTACAACCTGATGGGGGCCCACCGCCTGGTGGCGTCCATTCCCGAGGGCGAGTACGACAGCCTGCTCGATGTGGGCTGCGGCACCGGGTGGAGCAGCTTCGAGTTCCTGGCCCGGTTCGGGCCCGGTCGCGTTGTGGGCCTGGACCCCGCGGAGGGAATGCTCGACGTCTTCCGTGGGCACGCGGAGCGCCTGGAGGATGTCGACGTCGAGTTGATCCAGGCCGACGTGATGGACATGCCCGTGCCCGGTGAGGCCTTCGACGCGGTCATCTGCACCATGGCCATGCACTGGTTCGCCGACAAGGCCGGCGCCGTGCGCGAGATGGCCGCTCGTCTGCGCCCGGGCGGGATCCTTGCGGTCTTGGCGGGCGGCAAGGGCGTCGAGGCGGAGTATCGCGAGCTCCTGGAGAGCCTCGACCCTCCGGTCCCCGAGCGGTGGCCGAAGCTCTACGACACGGCCCCGACGAGCGAGCGGGAGATGCTGGGCTATCTCGAGGCCGCGGGCATGGAGCCGGTGGACGTCTGGATCGAGCGCCGCTGGCGCGAGACGCCCGTCGACGAGTTCCTTGAGCGCATGCGGGTGGTGGCCAGCCACCTCAACGACGGCCTGTCGGCGGATCACGTCCAGGACCTGCACACGCGCATCCGCGAGGAGATGGTCGCCCGCGCCACGCCCCGGGGCTTTGGGTACCACTTCTGCAAGCTGTTCACGGTGGCGCGCAAGCCCGTCTAGCGCCCGGCGCAACCTGTCTCAGCGCTCGGGCGTCGCTTCTGATCCGGGCCGCCCGTCGCTCAGGTGCTCTCCGCAGAGCAGCAGCGTCTCCTCGGGCTGGAGCGGTTCGCCGGTGAGCCCGCATCGGTGGCCGTCGGGCTCGTGCTGGAAATGGCGGCACGTCCGGCAGACGCCGAACGCTCGACCGCCCCGGTGTCTCTGGATCCCCCGCAGCATGGCGCGCAGCGCATCGTCGACAACGGCCGCGCGCTCGGCGCCCATCTCCTGCACCGCCGCCGCCACCGACGTCGGCGGGAGCGCCCTTTCGATCAGCCCCCGCCCGGTCTCCGTCAGCCGCAGGCGCGAGACGCGCCCGTCGTCGGGATCGCGCTCCGAAAGTATGAGCCCTCGCTCCCGGAGCACGCGAAGCGTGGACGAGGTGGTGCCCTCGGTCGCTCCCAGGTAGGCGGCGACGCTGGAGGGAGTGTCGCTGTAGCGGTTCGCGCGCGACAGGAACCACAGGGCCTGGAGGTGCACCGGCTGCAGCGAGTCGTCGGAGCCCGCCCGCCTCTCCTCGCTGCGGATGAGGTTCGCCACCCGCTCCAGGGTCTCGTAGAGGCTCGCGGCATCAATCATCTTCGAGTCGAAACTACCTTGACAGCCCGGCTCCGTTCAAGGTAGAAC
>JARFPS010000110.1 GCA_029288175.1 Miltoncostaea sp.
CTCGCCGCGGCCGCGGCGAGGGAGCGTCGGGAACGGCGAAGAGCCGGCCCTGCGATGGCGACGAGTGTGAGTTTGACGAACGCATGTTCCCAGTGTGACAGCGGTGTCGGACGTCGTCGCTCCGGCTCGACGACGACGCCCCCGAAAGAGGTAGAGTGCTCCCGCCCCGATGGCCGCTTCAGGCACGCCCAACCCGCGTTTCCATCTGCCCCGCCGCATCGTGGCGGTGGTGCTGTTGGTGCTTGCTCTGATCGTCGGCATCGCGGCGAACGTCACCGTGTGGACGAAGGACGTCCTGCTCGACACGAACGAGTGGGTGGCCACCGTGGAGGAGCTCCCGCAGCAGCCGGCGGTGGCCGACGCGATCGCCGACCTCGCGGTCGACGAGATCCTCGCGGCGTCCGAGGACCTTCGCGCCGAGGCTCGCCAGAGCCTGCCCGAGGAACTCGAGTTCCTCGCAGGGCTCATCCGGCCCGCGCTGGAGGAGGTGATCCGCGAGCAGGCCTCCCAGCTGATCCAGAGCGACGAGTTCCAGGTGCTCTGGTCCCAGGCCAACCGTCTCACGCATGAGACGCTGACGGCGGTCCTTCAGAAGGATGATCCGAACGATCTCCTCATCGCGTCGGACGGGGAGATCCGGCTCGACCTCTCCGAGATCCTGGTGGCCGTCCGCGGCGAGCTGGGCGAGAGCGCTGAGAACCTGCTTGGTCCGCCCGAGGAGGGCGAGGGCGTCATCGTGATCGCCACGGTCGAGGACCTCGGCGAGGCTCAGGACGCCGTCGACACCCTCGAGAGCCTGGCGATCGTCCTGCCGATCGCGTTCTGGGTGCTCCTCGCCGGCGCCATCGCGGTCGCCGTGGATCGGCGCCGCTTCCTCGTCGCCGTCGGCCTCGGGATCGCCGCAGCGATGGCCTTGACGCTGGTCGCCCTGCGGGTCGCCCAAAACGAGGTGGTCGGGTTGATCGAGGACGAGGCCACGCGGCTGGCCGGCGACCAGGCCTGGGAGGTCCTGACCGACAGCCTGCGGAATCAGAGCTGGGTCATCCTCGGCTTCGGTCTGTTGGTGGCCGCGGGGGCGTGGGTCGCCGGGCCGGCACGTCAGGCGCGCGCGATTCGCGATTGGGTCCAGCGCTTCGCGCTCTCGGCTCGGGGGGCGGCCGGAGCAGATCTCGCAGGCAGCCGGCGGAGCGGCGAGTTCGTGCGGCACAACCGCAACTTGCTGCAGGGCCTCGGCGTCGGCGTCGCCCTCGTCGTGCTGATCGCGTGGGACCGACCGTCGTGGGTCACGCTCGTCGTGGTCGCGGGGCTTCTCGTCGCCTGGCTCGTCGCGCTGGAGGTGCTTGCCCCGCGACGGCGCGACGACGCCCCCGCCTAGGCGTCCGGGAAGGGGACCTCCACCACCGAGGCGTCGGTCGTTCCCGCCCGGACGCTCGTGCCGGGCTCGGCCTCGCGCCGGAGTATCGCGAGTGCCACCGGACCCCGTTGCGGGCTGACGGCCACGGAGGTGGCCCGGCCGACCTCGCGGCCCTCATAGAGGACCGGCGTGCCGGGCGGGACCGTCCGCTCGAGCAGCAGCCCCCGAAGCAGGCGTCGCACGCCGCCACGGTGGGCGACCCTCGCCACGGTCTCCTGGCCGAGGTAGCAGCCCTTGTCGAAAGAGACCGTCGCCCCTTCGAGCCCCGCCTCCTGAACGAGCGTGGTCTCCGCGGTGTCCCGGCCGATCTCGGGCACGCCGGCCTCGATGCGGCGGATCTCCAGCGACTCCGCCGGCGCGCCCATCGCATCGAGCGCGATCAGCGCCCCCCCGGGGTCCTCCGTCAGGAGGTCCAGCGTTCCCGGCACCTGCCCGTCCATCACCAGGTCGCCCAACTCTGCGGCCGCGTCGCGATCCACGCCCGCCAGCGTCAGCAGCGTCACCGGCTCGGGCCCCAGTAGTTCGAGGTTCTCCGAGAAGTGGTACCCGGTCAGCGCGTCCAGCAGGGCGGCCCCGCGGCCGGGCGGGGTGAGCAGGGTGAAGCCGTCGGGTCCGTCGCGGTGGACGCGCATCGATGCGCGGATGCGTCCCTTCGCGTCGAGCAGCAGCGCCTGGTCGGCGCCTCCGGGGCGGAGCGCGGCCACGTCCTGGGTGAGGAGTCCCTGCAGGAACGACGACGCATCGGGTCCCTCGACCCACACGACATCGGCCGACCCGGCCACGCCCGCCCGCCCGTCGGCCAGCGCCCGGTAGCCCTCGGCGACCGACGGTGCGTCGCGCGTGGGCGTCACGGCTTGGTGACCCGCCCGTTGGTCTGCGCGCGCTCGGCGGCCATCCGCTGGTGGCGCGCCTCGGCTCCGGCCGCGTCGAGCGCCTCGGCCAGCAGGCGGAGGCGCTCCGGCTCGGAGCGGCTCTCGAGCAGGCGCTGCTTCACCTCGGCCCCGAGGTCGACCGACCCTGCCAGCGCGTACGAGCGGGCGACCCCGCTCGCGGCGGGCAGTTCGCCGGAGACCCCCGTGGCGCGTCGGAACGCCTCCTCGGCGGCCGCCACGAGCGTCGGATCCTCGGTGTCGTCCTCGTCGGCGATCTCGGATGCGCGACCCGCCCGGTACAGGTGCGCGCTCTGGTGCTCGGTGACGCGCACGGGTCTCTCTCCGCGCGCGATCAGCGTCATCCGCCCGTCCTCGAACCGCCGAACGAGGGTCGCGAACCGGGTGAGCGTCCCGATCTCGGCGAGCACTCCGTCGCTCTCGCGGATCATCACGAACGGCCGGTCCTCCAGCGTGGTGTCGGCGACAAGCTGCCGATAGCGGGGCTCGAACACGTGCAGCGGGGCCCGCTCGCCGGGGAGGATCACCATGTCGAGCGGGAAGAGGCCGATGTCGAGGTCGTTGCTCACCCCGTCGAGTCTCGCACAGGCCCGTCCGCTAACGTCCGGCTCCGTGGCGAGCGCCGATGGGCTTCCCGACAAGCTGGTCCGCGCATCGCTGGCGGACGTGATGCCCTACGTCCCCGGCCGGGCCGGGGACGCCGACGCGGACGTCGTGGCGCTGGCCTCCAACGAGGGCCCGTTCGATCCGATGCCCGGCGCGCAGGAGGCCGTCCGCGCGGGCGCCCACGAGCACCGGCTCTATCCGGACCCGGGCGCGTGGGCCCTGCGGGACGAGCTGGCCGGCCGGCTGGGCCTCCCCGTGGAGCAGGTCCTGCCGGGCGCCGGCATCGACGGCCTGATCGCGAGCCTTGCCGCCCTCACACTCGATCCGGGCGACGAGCTCGCCATGTGCTGGCCGTCGTTCCTCAGCTGGCGGCAGAGGTGTCTCGTGCAGGGCGCGACCGTCCGCGAGGCCCCGCTGACCGCGGCGGGCGCCTACGACCTCGATGCGCTGGCGGACCGCGTGGGGGACCGCACGAAGCTCGCGGTCGTCGTGAGCCCGAACAACCCCACGGGCGCGCCGGTCGGGGCCGACGAGCTGGAGCGGTTCCTCGACGGGCTTCCCGCGCACGTCCTGCCGGTGCTCGACGAGGCCTACTTCGAGTACCTGCCGGCCGGGTCCCACGACGGGGCGTCGCTGGTCCGCGAGGGCCGACGCCTGGCGGTGCTCCGCACCTTCAGCAAGGCCTACGGTCTGGCCGGGCTTCGCGTGGGCTACCTGGCCGGGCCGGCCGAGCTCGTGACGGCGATGGGGAAGGTGCGGCCCGCGTTCGAGGTCAACGCCCCCGCTCAGGCGGCCGCGGTGGCCAGCCTGCGCGAGGCCGGCGCGGAGCTGCCCGCCCGGGTCGCGCTCATCGAGCGCGAGCGCAAGCGCCTGCGAACGTGCCTGGAGGGGCTCGGCGTCGCGCCGCTTCCGAGCGCCGCCAACTTCCTCTACATCGACCTGGGCTCGCCCGATCGGGCGGCGGCCGTCAACCGCTCGCTGGTCGAAGACGGCGTGATGGTGCGCCCCACCGCGCCCTTCGGGGCTCCGGCCGGCCTGCGGATGACCATCGGCCGGCCCGAGGAGAACGACCGTCTGATGGCCGTCCTCCCCGGTGCGCTGAGCTCGGTCTAGCCGCGCGCCTTCGCCAGCTCCGTGAGCTTGGGGACGACCTCGTGCAGGTCGCCCACCACCGCCACGTCGCTGAAGTCGAAGATCGGCGCGTTGGCGTCCTTGTTGATCGCCACGATGGTCTGGGAGCTCTGCATCCCGACCTTGTGCTGGATGGCGCCCGACACGCCGCACCCGATGTAGAGCTTGGGGGCGACGATCTTGCCGGTCTGGCCGATCTGAGTGGCGTACGGGTACCAGCCCGAGTCGACGACCGCGCGCGTGGAGGCCACCGCGCCGCCGAGGGCGTCCGCGAGCTCCTCGAGGATGCCGAAGCCCTCGGGCGCGCCGAGGCCGCGTCCTCCCGTGACCAGGATGTCGGCCTCCTCGATGGACGGACCGGACGACTCCTCCTGCTCCTGGCCGGTCAGGGCCGCCTTGGTCGAGAAGTCCTCGAGCGCCACCGACACCGGGGACACCTCGCCCGCGGCCGCGCTCTCGGCGGGCTCGAACGAGCCCGAGCGCACCAGGCCCAGGCGCGGGGTGCTGGTCCTGTCTCTTATACACATCTCCGAGCCCACGAGAC
>JARFPS010000127.1 GCA_029288175.1 Miltoncostaea sp.
GGCCTCCTCATCGTCGTGCGACTCCCCAAAGCTCGGGGATTCTCGACCACGTGGCGCCGTCGGCGCAACCGCCCTCAGGCCGGTTGTGCCTGGACGATCGGCGCGTCCGAGGCCGCGGCTACCCTGATCGGCCCGTCCCGCGAGGTCCCATGCCGTCCGGCTATCCACGTCACCAGAGCGCGCCGCCCACGCTTCCCCACATCGAGCGTCAGAAGGCGGTCCTCGATGCGGAGGCCCCGCGCCGTCCCCTCGACGCCGATCCGCAGGGCCGCCGGGTGTACCGGCTGCGGCCCCGCGGGAGCGGCCCGTCTGACACCCTGGCCCCGCGCCTTGCGGAGATGCTCGACCCCGAGCAGCGCGCCGCGGTGATGGGGGCGTCGGGCCGCTCGCTGTTCCTGGCTTCCGCCGGCTCCGGCAAGACGCGGACCATCGTCGCCACGCTCGCGCACGCGGTCGAGCGCGGCGCGGCCCCCGAGTCGATCATGCTCGTCACGTTCACCCGCCGCGCGGCGCACGAGATGGTCCGTCGTGCCGCCGCCCTCGTCGGCACACCGCTCGACCGCCTGCTCGCGGGCACGTTCCACGCCATCTGCCACCAGCTCCTGCGTTCCGAGGGGGGCCTGGTGGGCCTGCCGGCCACCTACTCGATCCTGGACTCGGAGGACCAGGCCGATCTGGTCGCCGCCGCGCGGGATGAGGTCCTGGCCGATCGGGCGTCGCGCCCGTCGCTTCCGAAGCCGAGCGCCATGGCCGGCTTCTTCGGGCTCGCCGCCGAAGGCGGGCGGGAGCTGGCCGACGTGGTGGTCGAGCAGAACGGGCGACTGGTCGATCGCGTGGAGGAGATCGTCGCCATCGGGCACGCGTACGCGGAGCGCAAGAGGCGCATGGGCGCGGTCGACTACGCCGACCTCCTGGTGCTCGCCGCGCGACTTCTCGACGAGCACGATCGCGTGCGGCGCAGGGTGGCGGGGCGCCTGTCGTGGGTGCTCGTGGACGAGCTCCACGACGTCAACCCGATCCAGGCGCAGTTGATGGAGGGCTTCGCGAGCGAGGGGGCCCATCTCGTGGCCGTGGCCGACCCCGACCAGTCGATCTACGCGTGGCGCGGGGCCGATCCCGAGGTGGTCGACAGGTTCGCGGCCGCACCGGGCACGTCGGTGTTCCCGCTGTCCCGCAACTACCGTTCCACCCCTCAGATCGTCGAGCTCGCGCAGGCCACGCTCCCCAACGGCAACCCCTACGGGAAGCGCCTGCAGAGCGTCAGACCCCCGGCGGAGGGTCCGCCGGTGGTCGCCCACCTCGCCTCGGTGGAGGACGAGGCCGCGTTCTGCGTGCAGCGCATCGCCGACCTGATCAACGACGGTTACGAGCCCGGCGACATCGCGGTTCTGTACCGCGCCCACCATCACTCCATGGAGCTCCAGCTCGCCCTGGCCGACGCGGGGGTCGAGTTCGAGCTGTTCTCCGGCGCGCGCTTCGTCGAGAGCGCGCACGTCAAGGACGCCCTCGCCTTCTGTCGCCTGCGCCACAACCCGGCCGACGACCTGGCCTGGCTCCGCGCGCTCCATCTCTTTCCGGGCGTCGGGCCGCGCACGGCCGAGCGCGCCTCACGTGCCGCCCGGGAGCATGCCGAGCCGCTGCGGGCGGTTCAGCCGGGCGCGGGCCGGGCTGCGCGCGGCCTGCGCCTGGCCGCCGACACCCTCGCGGGCATCGCGGGGCTCGATCGTCCGGAGGAGATCGTGCTGCTGGTCGCCCGCTCGGCGTGGTACCGGGACCATCTGCAGCGGACCTATCCCAACTGGCGCGATCGCGAGGGCGACCTCGCCCGTCTGGCCGAGCTCGCAGCCCGGCACGAGGGAGTCGAGGCGTTCCTGTCGCACCTGCAGCTGGCCGAGCGGGTGGAGGCCGACGAGGACATCTCGGGCCCCGCCCGCCGCGTGGCGCTGTCGTCGGTCCATCAGGCCAAGGGGCTCGAGTGGCCGGTGGTGTTCGTCCTCCAGGTCGAGGCCGGGTCGTTTCCCTCCGGTTGGGCCGTCAGCGAGGGTCGCCTCGACGAGGAGGAGCGGCTCTTCTACGTCGCCGTCACCCGCGCCGCCGACCAGCTCTATCTCTGCCGGCCCATCGCCGCGCGCAGGCCCTGGGACACCGGGCCCGACGCGGTGGTGCTGAACTCCGGGCAGGGCTTTCTCGACCGGGACCTCGACGGTCTCGTCGAGGAATGGTCGGTCCGGTAGCGGCGTGATCGTCTCCCGCCGCTCCGAGGGGCTGATGATCGTCCGGCAGGTCGATCATCAGGACCAATGCCGGCTCATGGCGCAGGCGTGGGGGGGTGGCGGCTTCGAGCGGCTCCGCGACTGGGAGTCCGTCGAGGAGGCGGCAGGGTGCCACGACGAGGGATGGCGACGATGGGAGCGATGGCCGGACGTGGACGCCCACGATCGCCCGACGGACTTCGCCGACCTGGATCGCGCCGATCACGTTCGGCTCTACTCGGAGGGCATCCGCGCCGCGGCGGAGCGGTCGCCCCGGGTGGGCCTGGTCGTGAGCATGCACGGCCAGGGGTTGTACGAGAAACGGCTGGGGCTCGACGGGCCGCCGCCGCCGCGCGCCGGGCGCCCCGTGGGAATCGGCGCCTTCCTGGCGGGACAGGACCGGCTGCAGGCGGTTCTCCGCGCCCGGCTCGGAGGCGGCGATCGGCTGCGCGCGTGGGCCTGGGCGGCGTACCGGCTGCTGCAGGCGTGGGACCTGCTGAGCCTCTATCTGATCTGGCGCGCGCTCCCAAGCGGGCGGCCGGGTGAGCTGCCGCGCGTTCCGAGGACCGAGGACGACCCCGGGGGGGTGATCACCCTGACGCCGGCCGGGCCCCGCACGGCCGTCTGCCGTCCGTACCCGTTCCGCGTCGATCCCCTGGAGCTGCCGGTCCGCGCCCGGCTCATCGAGGATCGGCCGTATCGATCGCACGACGACCTGCGGCGGGCGCTGCAGGAGTCCCCCTGGCGCACCGAGACGCCGCGCGTGACGGCCGGATCGAGCGGACGCTGAGCCCGAGACGCCGCCCCCCGGGCGGTCGTGGGCTCGCGAGCGCGGGCGGCACCGCGCCCGGCGTCGCTCATCGGTGCGCGGGAACCATGCGGGCCGAAGACGGCGAAGCCGTCGTTCCCCGGCCGGTCCTACGCCGGCCCTGCGGCCTCCGACGAGCGACGAAAGGCTGGTTCGCGGTGCTCTAGGCGTCCTTCTCGTACTTGAAGGACAGCGACAGCCGCGTGCGGAACTGGTCGATCTTGCCGTCGTCGCCGACGGTCACGTCCAGCTTCTGCACCTCGGCCACCCGCAGGTCGCGGAGCGATCCGCCCGCGGTCGCGATGGCGTCGTTGGCGGCGTCCTCCCACGACGTCCCGCTGGTGCCGATGACGTCGATGACGCGATAGACGCTTCCCATGTCTGCCCCCTTGGTGGTGTCGATCGGCGCCGTCCCCGCGACGCCGACGACGACACACTAATGCCTGTCCGTCCACGGGGTGCGTGGCATATCGAGCAGCGATACGGCGCCCTCCTCGCGGAGGCGCTCGAGGTTCAGTGCCAGCCGCTCGCGGAAGGGCGCGTCGGCCGGCAGCAGGTACGGGCCCTCGGTCTCGCTCCTCAGGGCGACGACGCGCCCGGGGTCGGCGACGGCGCGATGGGCCAGCGCCGCCGCCGCCACCGCGTCGAGCAGCGCCGCATCGCGGATCGCGCCCCGGTCGTCCGGGCGCTCCTCGGGCCTCCAGCCCCCCAGGTCCAGGGCGTCGGCGAGCAGGTCGGCGGCGATGGCGCCGCCCCGCGGGTCGGCCCGCCCGCGTCCGCGGGGTCGGTAGAGCGGGGCCCGCACCGACAGGAATCGTGCCCGGTACTCGGCCAGGTCGGGGACGGCGTCCGAGGACGCGCGCTCCCATGCCAGCTGACGGAGCATCAGATCGGGAGGGGTCTCCGCCGACGGCGCGCCGGGGTGCAGGGCACCGACCAGTCGCGGGCCCCGGACGCCGCCGTGGAGCTTGCTGAGGCGCGCGAGGGATGTAGGGAAGACCGCCACGTCGCACCACTCGAGGAGGCGCTCCAGGTCCCGGCGACCCTCCGTGTTCGGCACCACGAGGGGGGCATCCACCACGATGAGGGCGGCATCCGCGGGTACGAGCGCCGCCAGCTCATCGTCCTCGACCGCGGTCGAGGACGATGACAGGCGACCGTCGCCGTCGACGATGGCGACCGCAGACTTGCGGAAACCCGCGTCACCGATGGTTGGATCGAGATGGATGCCCACGGTGGGACCCGCCTCTGGAGATGCGGGGCTCAGGCCACTAGCCTGCACCGACGCTCGCGCGGGCCGTTTCCATGTCGACCATCCTTCTGCTCATCATCGCCGCCGCCGCCCCCTGGGTGGTCCATCTCGCGCCGCCGCGCCAACGCGCCCTGGCGCTGGTCGGCGTCGTCGCGGTGCTCTTGCTGTTCGGCATCTTCGCGTTCAACCCGCTTCTCACCTGGCAGCTCTGGGCCGGGCTGGCGGTCGGCGTGGGGACGGTCTTCCTCGCGGCGAACGCCGGGCGGCAGGGTCGTGGCGACTGGCGCCGCCGCCGCGAGCGCCTCCGCGGTCGCGACGAGCAGACCGGAGAGCTCTAGGCGCCCTCGCCCTAGGGGTCGATCGGCTCCAGGTGCCGCTCGATCAGCCGCTCCGCGCGGTCCTCCTCATCGAGCAGCAGAAGGCCGGTGCGTAGCGCGCGCACGCCCGCCGCCCGGTTCTCGAGTGCGATCTGCGCGATGCCGTGGGGCAGATGGGCGTCCGCATAGCGCGGGTCCAGGCCGATGCTGCGCTGTGCGGCCTTGGCGCCCTCCTCGTAGAGCTCGGCTCGAAGGAGGACGTAGGAGCGGAACGCCGGGGCCGCGGCGTCCTTGGGGTCAAGCCGCTCCACCGCGCCGAACGCCTGCGCCGAGTCCTCCGGGCGCTCGAGCGCGGCCAAGGCGATGCCGCGGCCGAACTCGGCCCGCGCGATGGCGCCGTCGCGCTTGCGGGCACGGTTGTACGCCCCGAGCGCCGGCTTGTACTTGCTGCGCGCCGCGAGTAGCTCTCCGCTCAGGATCTGCCCGGGTGCGCTGAGGCGCCAGCCTCGCGGCCACTCCTTCAGGAGCTCCTCCGCCTCGTCGAGCCGCCGGTTCTCGATCTCGTTCCGCACGCGGGCGATCGCGACCGCGAGCGACTTGGGATCGCGACGTGACGCCACCCTCAGCGACGGCGCGTAGTCGGGCGCGTCCTCCCAGTCGGGGGGCGGCGTCATCTTGAGCCGCATGCGCTTGCCGTCGCGCTCGATCACGAGCGACACCTCGCGCTCGGCCGGAAGCCCGCGCTGCGCGGTGGCCAGTGCCCCGGGCGAGTCGATCCTCTTGCGGTTGAGGGCCACGAGGACGTCGCCGCGCCGCACGCCCGCGGTGGCGGCGGCGCCCTGTGGCGCGACGACCGCCACGATCAGGCCCTTGCTGGTGGTGCCGTGGTTGCGGGCCGTGGCCTTCCACGCGGGGACGGTGTAGGCGTCGAAGCGGCCGCGTCCGCGCGAAAGCCGGAGCCGGAACGACCCGCGCACGAGGTTGCTCGCGCCGGCGGATGCGCTGCTGGCCTGGAGCTCCACGCGGTATGCCCCCGAGGGGAGCTGGAAGCCCTCGTCGTCGGTGGCGTCGATGAGGAAGTACGCGCGGCCGGCGGCGTGGGGCTCGCTCGTTTGAACGGTCTTCTTGACGTCGCCGTTCGAGGCGCTGATCACCCGGACCAGGACCTGGGCTTCGACGTTGAGCCGTATCCCCACCAGGAAGCGCGCGTGGCCGCGCTGGGCTCGCACCGTCCGCGCCAGGCGAAGGGACGTCAGCTTGGGCGGCCCGGTCGCCTCGGGGGCTTCGGGGGCCGCGCTCTCGGGCTCCGGGGTCGTCTCCTGAGCCACCGCGTGCGGTGCCGCCAGGGCCACCGCGAGCGCGGCGCCGGCGATCACCAGACCTCGCCTCTTCCAGTCCGGCATCGGCGGGCACCCTAACAGCGGGGCGCGCCACGGCCGCGCGCCGCGGTTCGGCCGGTCCCGCGCCCGCTAGGTTGGCGTCATGCCGCCGCCGGCCGTGCCATTGGCCCCCATCGAGGTCCTCGAGCGTGCCGCCCGTGGCGAGGAGGTCGACGCGGCCAGCGTGGGCGGGTTCGTCACCGCGTGGATCGACGGGGTGGCGAGTGACGCGCAGATGGCGGCCTGGTGCGGGATGGTCTGCGCCGGCGGCCTCGAGGCGGCGGGCGTCGTCGAGATGGCGCGTGCGCTGCTGTCCAGCGGGCAGCGGCTCGAGCTCGGGCCTCTCGGGCCGGTCGGCTCGGTGCGCGGGTCCGGCGCGGTGGGCGACTCTGTTCCGCTCGTGGTCACCCCGCTCGCCGCCGCCCTCGGGGTGAGGGTCGCCGCCACGGCCGAGCCGGGGGTCGGGCACACCGGCGGCCTGCTGGACAAGCTCGCGGCCATACCGGGCTTCACGGCCGATCTCCCGCTCGATCGCTTCGTGAGGCAGGTGCGCGACGTCGGGGTCGCCGTGAGCGGCGCCGCCGCCACGCTCGCGCCGGCCGACGCGCGCCTGCTGGCGTTGCGCGACCAGACCGGCACCCTCCGGGGCGCGGCGCTGGTGGCCGCC
>JARFPS010000163.1 GCA_029288175.1 Miltoncostaea sp.
CCCGCGGAAGAGCTCGCGCTGCCGCCGGTCTCGGCGGGCGGAGCATCCGATCTCGAGAGCCAGATCCGAGCGGTCGGCGCCGGCCAGCGCCGCGTGGACTCTGCGCAGCTCGGACAGCCGCTCGCGACACTCCGCGCACCCCTCGACGTGCCGGCGCAGCGCCGCGTCGTCCTCGTCGGCCACCCTCATCCAGAGCAGGTCGGGCAGTCGGGAGAAGGCCTCCTCGTGCGTCACGGCGCGCTCCCCGACAGATCCGCAAGCCGTCCCATTCCGCGGCGGATCCGGGTCTTCACCGTCCCAAGCGGCTCGTCGAGTCGTGTGGCGATCTGGCTGTGGCTCAGATCCCCATAGAAGGCCAGCTCGATGGCGACCCGCTCGTCGTCGGGCAGGCGCCGCAGGGCGCCCTCCATCCAGAGGCGGTCGAGTACCGCCTCCTCGCCGGCCGAGGTGTCCGGAGTGTCCTCGACCTCGGCGGGCGGAGGCACCCGGACGCGCGCGACGTTGCGCGCCGCGTTGCGGGCGACGGTCAAAAGCCAGGCGGCCGGCGCCCCGCGCCGCGCGTCGACCGTTCCCGCCTTGCGCCAGACGCGCACGAAGGCCTCCTGGGCCGCGTCCTCGGCCACCTCGGGATCGCGGACGATCTCGCGGCACACGCGATAGACCGCGGCACCGTATCGTGCGAAGAGCGCCTGGAACGCGCTCTCCGAGCCCTCGGCGATGAGCCGGAAGAGCTCCTCGTCGCTCGCGTCGCCGCCGTCGGCGGCGCGACGAGAGGGGTGGCGCTGGTCGGTGAGCCGCACGATCACTACTCCTTCTACACCGGTCCCGCGCCGGCCGGATGCGTTGCGCCGCGACTCAGCGGTCATCCAAAGCCCGATCGGGTGGTGTAGCACTCACGGTAACCCCGCCGACAGGATCTCCCCGATGAAGCAGTCCCTGGCGAACCACTGGAAGCCCCTGGCCGGGGCGGCCGCGACGATCGCGGTCGTCGCGGCCCTCCTGGTCGGCGTCCTGGCGGGCTCCGACGAGTTCCCCGAGGCCGAGCTCACCGTGGAGGGTCCCCTTCCCCAGCTCACGGGCGTGGATCCCGTCTCGCGGGAGGCGGTGAGCACCGACGACTTCGCCGGGCGACCGCTGATGATCAACATGTGGGCTTCGTGGTGCGAGGGCTGCCGCGTGGAGGCACCCGACATCCGGCGCTTCGTCGCCGATCGGCCCGACGTAGCGTTCATCGGGCTCGATGTGAACGACGATGACGGCGCCGCGCGCGACTTCGTGGAGAAGTACGAGTGGACGCACCCGTCGATCAGCGACCCCAAGGGCGAGTTGGCGAGCGAGCTCAACCTGCAGGGCCTGCCCACGACCGTCTACGTCTGGCCGGACGGCCGGCTGGCCGGGCGCTCGCTGGGCGAGGTGACCTACGAGGACCTCCAGTCGGTCGCCGACACGCTGGTGAAGGGCGCGCCGGAGGAGTCCGAGCCGTCCTCGGACGAGCTCTAGTGCCCCGAGTGCGGGTGGAGGGATAGCGGGGCGTGGACCTCGGCGCCGATCCCATCTCGTTCGCGGTGGTGTTCGCAGCGGGCTTCGTCAGCTTCCTGTCCCCCTGCGTGCTGCCGCTCGTGCCGGCCTATCTCGCGTTCGTCTCGGGCGTCGGGCTGTCGAGCGACGAGCGCGGTGTGGCCGCGGCGCGGAGCGACGTCATCCTGCCCACCGCCGCCTTCGTACTCGGTTTCTCGGCCATGTTCGCGGCCCTCGGCGCCGGCGCGGGGCTGCTGGGGAGCACCCTGCTGCTGGAAGAGCGGCGCACCTTCGAGATCGTCGGCGGGATCTTCGTCATCGCCATGGGCCTCATCCTCCTGGGCAAGGGTGTGCCGAAGTTCCTGCTGCAGGAGAAGCGCCTCAACGTGTCGGCCAAGCCCGCGACCCTGGCGGGGTCGGCGCTGGCCGGAGTGGCCTTCGCCGTCGGCTGGACCCCGTGCATCGGCCCGACGCTGGCGGCCGCGCTCACCGTCGCCGCCAGCGCCGGTGAAGCCGGGCTCGGAGCGGCGCTGCTGTTCGTCTACTCGCTGGGTCTCGGAATCCCGTTTCTGCTGGCGGGGCTGTTCGTCCACCAGGCCGGAACGGCCATGGACTTCATGAAGGCGCGGCTCAACATCATCAGCGCGGTCGGGGCGGCCGTGCTGGTCGTGTTCGGCGTGCTGCTGGCCACCGGCCAGCTCACCCGGATCACGGCCGAGCTCCAAAGCGTGGGGCCGATTCTGTGAGCGGTGCCCGCGCCCCGATCGCCATCGGCGTCGGCCTGCTCGCGGTGATCGTGGCGCTCGTGTTCGGGCTGCGCGCCGCGATCGACACCGGCGAAGCAATGTCCGCGGCTCCCTCCGGGTCCGCCGCCGACCTCGAGGGCGTGTCCTTCGACACCTCGGGCTGGGCCACCGACTTCTCGAAGCACTCGGTCCCGCTCGATGAGTTCCTCTCGGGCGGACCCCCGCGCGACGGCATACCCCCGATCGACGAGCCCAGGTTCGTGCCGGTGGGGGACGAGGAGATCGATGACCGTGAGCCGGTGGTGGCCGTCGAGATCGACGGCCGGGCGCGCGCCTATCCGCTCCAGATCCTGACCTGGCACGAGATCGTCAACGACGAGTTCGCAGGGAGGAAGATCGCCGTCACCTTCTGCCCGCTCTGCTACACCGCGGTCGCCTTCGACCGCACGGTCGACGGCCGCGAGCTGACCTTCGGAACCACGGGCAACCTGCGTTTCAGCGACCTCGTGATGTGGGATCGGCAGACCGAGAGCTGGTGGCAGCAGTTCTCCGGTGAGGCCATCGTGGGAGAGCTCACGGGCACCGAGCTCGAGCGGGTCCCCGCGCAGCTGATCAGCATGGGGGAGTTCCGGGAACGCTTCCCCGACGGCGAGCAGCTCAGCCGCCGGACCGGCCACGACCGCCCCTACGGCGAGAACCCCTACGCCGGCTACGACGATGTGAGCCAGCCGCCCTTCGCCTTCCGCGGCAAGGACCTGGACGGGCGCCTGGACCCGAAGGCCCGGGTGCTCGCCATCGAGGGCGGGCCGGAGTTCGTCGCGATCCCCTTCCAGGTGCTGCGCGAGGAGCCCGTGGTGAACGAGCGGGTGGGGCCCGTCCCGATCGTCGCCTGGTGGCGCGCCGGCACCACCAGCGCGCTCAACGACAGCAGCATCGCCGACAGCGCCGACGTCGGAAGCGCCGTGGTCTTCGATCGGCGGCTGGACGGACGCGAGCTGACCTTCGAGGCCGCGGGCGAGGACGCGATCCGCGACCGCGAGACCGGCACCACATGGGACGCCGGTGGGCGCGCGGTGGACGGGCCGCTGGCGGGACGCCGGCTGACCGCCGTCGCCCACGACGCCCCGTTCTGGTTCGCCGTCGGAGCGTTCCGGCCCGATGTGAGGATCGTCGAATCACCGTCCGGGTAGGCTGCACGGCTCCATGAGCCCCTTCGCGCATCTGTGGGCCACGATCCCCGCGCCCTCCTTCCGCGAGATCGAGCTCGGGCCCCTCGACATCCGCCTCTACGCGCTGACGCTGCTCATCGGCATCGCGGTGGGCACCTGGATGACCATGCGGCGGTGGGAGGCCCAGGGGGGCGACCCCGACCTGGTGCTCGAGGTCGCGCTGTGGGGAACCCTCGGCGGGCTGATCGGCGGCCGGCTCTACCACGTGATCACCTCCTACGGCCAGTTGGGCGACGAATGGTGGGCGCCGTTCGCGGTCTGGGAGGGCGGCCTCGGGATCTGGGGCGGCGTGCTGGGCGCGGTCATCGCCGGAGCGGTGGTCGTGCGGCGGCGGGATGCCAGCGTGACGCGCTTCATGGACGCGGTCGCGCCCGGCCTCTTGGTCGGCCAGGCCATCGGGCGGCTGGGGAACTACTTCAACCAGGAGCTCTACGGGGAGCCGACCGATCTGCCGTGGTCGCTCGAGGTCGCTTTGGGCTTCCGGCCGGTCGGGCTCGAGACGACCGCCGCGTACCACCCGGTCTTCCTCTACGAGATGCTCTGGAACCTCGGCCTGGCGGCGATGCTCATCTGGCTCGGTCGCCGGTTCACCATCCGGCCGCCGGGCATCTTCGCCCTCTACGTCTCGCTCTACTCGCTGGGGCGGGTGTTCTGGGAGCAGTTCCGCATCGACCCCTCCGAGCAGTTCCTCGGCCAGCGGCTCAACTTCTACGTCGCGCTGGCCCTGTTCCTGGCGGGGGGTATCGCCTTCTATCTGATCCAGTTCCGAGGGATGTGGGGCGACCGCACGCCCCAGAGCTCCGTGCCCCGAAAGCGGGGCGGCGCTCGGGTGAAGCCCGCCGCGGCGCCCGCCGGCGGGGGCTCCGGGTCTGCGTCCCGCCGGACGCGCAAGCGCGGGCGCTCGGGTGGCGGCTGAGAACCCGCGGGTCGTGATGTACGCCATCCCCGGGTGTGGCTACTGCGCGGGGGCACGCCGGCTGCTGAACCGGCGAGGCGTGCCCTTCGAGGAGCGCCCGGGCGATCCGTCCTCCGCGGGGCGCGGGCGGATGGCCCGGATGACCGGGGGCAGGACCTTTCCTCAGATCGTCATCGACGGGGAGCCGATCGGCGGGTACCGCGAGCTGCGCCGGCTCGCGCGGTCCGGCGGTCTGGGTGATGCGCCGCCGCGCCCATCGCTCTGGAGGCGGCTGATGAGGCGTGGGTCGGGTCGCCGGGCCTCGTAAGCCTTTCGTAACCCGGGCTTCCTACGATGGGCGGGATGGGCACAGGGTTCGGTCATGACACCGCGCAGGGGCGCCGCTTGCGCGACGGGCGGTCCTCTGGCTCCATGGGAACCGTGACGCGTGTGCTGGTGGTCGACGACGAGCCGATCGTGCGCGAGGTCGTGTGCAGCTATCTCGAGCGCGACGGCTACGAGACCATCGAGGCGGGCGACGGCGACGAGGCCCTTCGGCTGCTCGACACCGAGGCGCTGGAGCTCGTGGTGCTGGACATCATGGTTCCCGGCGTCGACGGTCTCGAGATCTGCCGGCGGATCCGCAACGAGTCCGACCTGCCGGTGATCCTCCTCACGGCGCGCGGCGAGGAGGCCGATCGCATCATCGGTCTCGAGCTCGGTGCCGACGACTACGTGACGAAGCCGTTCTCGCCGCGTGAGCTCGCCGCGCGGGTGAAGACCGTGCTGCGGCGGAGCGCGCCGGCCTCGCCGGAAGGCCGTGTCGTGGCGGGCGACCTGGTCATCGATCCGTCGACGCGGGAGGTGCGCAAGCGGGGCGAGACGCTTCGGCTGACCGCCAAGGAGTTCGACCTGCTGCTGTTCATGGCCCGCAACCCGCGCCAGGTCTTCAGCCGCGAGCATCTGATGGACCGGGTGTGGGGGTATCAGGCGGCCTACGACACGGGGACCGTCACCGTCCACATCCGCCGGCTGCGCGAGAAGATCGAGGACGACCCCGCCCAGCCGGCGATGCTCCAGACCGTCTGGGGAGTGGGGTACCGCTTCGCATGATCCTCCTCGCCGCCATCGTCGCGGTCGGCACGCTCACGGCCGGACTCGTCGTCGCCGTCATCTGCCGGCGCCTTCCGAGCGTCCGCCTCCAGCTCGCCGTGTTCGGCGTGACCGTCGCGCTGCTGCCCCTGGTGGCCATCATCAGCACCGGCGTCGTCATGTTCGATTCCACCCACGACCTGACGATCGTGCTCGTCGCGTCCGCCGGCGCTCTGGCGGCCCTGGTGGGTGCGTTCGTCCTCGGGCGTTCGATCCTGGAACCGATGCTGAGGCTGCGCACCGCGTCCGCCGACCTGGCCGCCGGGCACCTCGGTGCGCGGGCCGACGAGAGCGGCCCGACCGAGGTGGCCGAGGTGGCGCGGGCCTTCAACCAGATGGGCGATCGCCTGGAGGAGCTGTTCGACGCGCGCCGCCAGCTCGTGGCGTGGGCCAGCCACGACCTGCGAACCCCGCTGGCCTCGTTGCAGGCGATGCTCGAGGCGGTCGAGGACGGCCTGGCCGAGCCCGAGGACTACCTGCCCGCCATGCGCGATCAGGTCACCGCGCTCGGAGCTCTGGTCGACGACCTCTTCGAGCTCGCCCGCCTCGACAGCGGCGCGCTGACCATCGAGCTGCGTGACGCCGGCATCGAGGGGCTCGTCGAGTCGTGCCTGAGGGGCGTCGAGGCCGAAGCCTCGGCGCGCCAGATCAGTCTCGAGACGCGCATCGACGACGCGCTTCCCCTGGCCAGATGCGCACCCGAGAAGGTCGAGCGGGTGCTGTCCAATCTGGTCCGCAACGCATTGCGCCACACGCCCTCGGACGGGGCCGTGGCCATCGTGGTCCGCCCCGATGAGCGCGAGCTCGTGGTCGAGGTCGAGGACACGGGCGAAGGGTTCGCCCCGGAGGCCCTGCGTCGCATGTTCGACCGGTTCTGGAGGGGTGACCGCGCGCGCTCGGCCGACGGCGCCGGTCTGGGGCTCGCGATCGCCCGGGGCCTCGTGGAGGCCCAGGGGGGGCGCATCTGGGCGGAGAACCGCCAGGGAGGTGGCGGCCGCGTCTGCTTCACGCTCCCGGCGGCCGCCTCGCGTGGGCTGGTCTCCTCCTAGGGGCCCTCGTCCAGGCGGATCTTGCCGCCGCGCCGTCTCCGCGAGTAGCCTTCTCGCGTGGGCGATGCGGGCTCCCTCCGGATCCTCTTGGTCGAGGACAACGAGGTCGACGCCCGGCTCACCCTGCGCGCGTTCGACGAGGCCGGCATCGGCGGATGCTTGGAGCACGTCCTCGACGGCGAGCAGGCCCTTCAGCGCATACGTCGCGATGGGGCCTACGCGGACGAGTCCGCGATCGACCTGATCCTTCTCGACCTGAACCTCCCCCGGGTGAGCGGGATGGAGATGCTCCGCGAGCTGAAGGGTGACGACTCGCACCGGGTCATCCCCGTCATCGTGCTCACCAGCTCGATGGCCGACGAGGATGTCGCCGAGGCCTATCGGGCTCACGCGGCGGCCTATGTCGCCAAGCCGGTCGGCTCCGAGGGTTTTGTGGCCGTGGCCGAGTCCGTCCGCGACTTCTGGGTGACGACGGTCACCAGGGCGCCCCGGTAGCGCGGTCTCGAGCGGCCCGCGGCCCCGGGGCTCGTTCAAGGAACGAACGAGCGGGGCCGAGGTTCACCTGGTGGGCACGAGTCTCACCAGAACCCTGCGCAGCACGCGCTTTCTTGTGGTCGCCCTGCCGCTGGCGGCGCTGGTCATCGGCAGCGTCCTCACGCTCCTGGCCGTGAACGAGAGCCGGGGCGAGTTGGCCGCCGAGCGCGACCGCATCGCCAAGGACCGCGCGGTCGCGTCGGTCACGCGTCGCCTCGACGAGTATCGCGAGACACTGACGAGCCTCCGAGGCCTGTTCCTGGCCAGCAACGAGGTCTCGCGCGACGAGTTCGGGCGCTTCATCGAGAGCGGCGACTACCTCGATCGGGTGCCGGGCATCGAGGCCCTGATCTTCGCGCCCAGCGGTCGCTCGACCGACGGAGAGGAGACCTTCGAGATCACCTACCGACGCCCGGCCGCGCCCGAGCTGCTGGGGATCGACCTCAACGCGCAGCCGACCGTGCGCGCGCGCATCTCAGAGGCACGTCGGGACGGGATGATCGTGGGCAACCCCCCGGTCGAGCTGGCGACCGGCGGCGTGGGGCTCGGGCTGTACGAGTGGGTTCCCGGACCGGCCGTCGTGGCCGCGGACTGCGTCGAGTCCGCTTCCTCCCGCTGCGCGGCGCTTCGCGAGTCGTCGGGCGGCAGCCTGCTGCTGGGGGTGCTCCGCTCCCCGGCTCTGGTCGACGACCTGAGGGTCCTGAACGGCACGACCTTCAGCATCGCGGAGCGGGGGGTGTTCGGTGGTCCGCCGGTGGCGCCGCTCTCCGTGTGCACCGACGAGGAGGCCACGGCCGCGATCGGCGAGCCCGTGGA
>JARFPS010000242.1 GCA_029288175.1 Miltoncostaea sp.
ATGTGTATAAGAGACAGCTTTGACACCGCCCACGGCCCGGGTCGAATGACCCGGCTCGGCTACGATCGTGCCCGATGGACACCGCCCGCGGCCCCCGCAGCCCCCTCGATCGCCTGCGAACGCCCCGGCGCGTGCGGAACCTGTCCTTCGCGGCGCTCGCCGGTCTCTGGATCATCGTGCCGAGCGGCACGCTGGTGCGACTGACCGACTCCGGCCTGGGATGCCCCGATTGGCCGCTGTGCGACGGGGGCGTCGTCCCGGAGGCCTCGTCGCATCAGCTCATCGAGTACGGCAACCGGTTGCTCAGCGCCGTGGTCATGGGCCTCTGCGTCCTCGCGTGGCTCGTCATCCGTCGCCTTCCGGGGCGCACGACGGCGTTGACGGTCCCGTCGGCGGTCGCGGCCGGCGCCACCGTGGGCCAGGTGCCGCTGGGCGGCGTGACCGTCCTGTCGGGGCTCCACCCGATCGCCGTGTCCTCGCACTTCCTGCTGTCGATGGTGGCCCTGGCCGCCGGCGCGATCCTCGCGGTCAACACCACCCGACACGCGGCCGGCCGCACGCAGCGCTGGGACATGCGCCGCGGGGGCCTTGCGCTCGCGGCGGCGCTCGCCGGAGCCGCGACGATCGTGACCGGCGTGCTCGTGACGGCCGCGGGCCCGCACGCCGGCGACCCGGGCGCGATCGACCGCCTGGGCAACGTGAACGACGCGGCGTACGTGCACGTGCGCGCCGCAGCGGTGTTCGCGGTGCTTGCGGTGATTCTCACCGCCTGGCTGGTACGCGAGGGGGCTCCTCGGGAGACCCGCGCGCTCGCGCTGGCCACGCTGCCGCTGCTCGTCATCCAGATCGGCATCGGCGAGTACCAGTTCCGCAACGGGCTGCCCTGGGAGGTGGTGCAGTTCCACGTCTCGTTCGCGGCGCTCATCTGGGGCGCGATCGCCGCGACGGCGTGGAGCGTGGTGCGACCGGCCGCCGATGCCGCGGCGACGGCTCGGGCGGCCCAGGCGGCGGAGCCGGACCCGGCTCGGGCGGGCGCCCCGTCCTAGACGCGCCCGAGGCGCTTGGCCTCGGTCTGGCACGGGACGCACCGGACGGCGTCCGGAACGACCTTCAGGCGACCCTCGGGGATCTCCCCGCCACAGTCGACGCAGACCCCGTAGGTGCCCTCCTCGATGGCCTTCTCGGCCGCGGCGAGGCGCTCCTCGCGCTCCTTGAGCTTGACCTGCACCGCCAACTGGCGCTCCCGCGCGTCGGCGTCGGTGGCGACCTCCGCGGGGTGGTGGTGGCCGTCCCCCCGCTCGTCGCCGTCGGCCGCGAGGTCCGTGCGGTCGATCGCGTCGCGGGTCTCCTCGCGGAGCCTGCGCAGGCGCTCGGTGCGCTCGTCGCCGTCATCTCCGCCACTACCGTTGCGGCTCGGGGTCACACCGAAGAATGTAGCGACGAGGCCACGAAAGTGAAGTGGGCCCCGGGCGGCCCGGGCACCGGCCCTGTCGCTACGCTGAGCATGACGCCGTTTCGACCCCGGGAGGCCGGCTGTGGCGCACGCCGTGGAGGCCGAGGGCCTCGAGCGCGAGTTCAAGGGTGGCATCAAGGCCGTCGACGGCGTGGACATCCAGGTCGACGCCGGCGAGGTCTACGGGTTCCTCGGGCCCAACGGCGCCGGCAAGAGCACGACGGTCCGTATCCTCACCACGCTGCTCCGCCCCACCGGCGGCGTCGCCCGCGTGGCGGGGCGCGACGTCGTGACCGACGCGCCCGGGGTGCGGCGCTCCATCGGGGTGGCGCTGCAGGACGCGGCGATCGACCCCTATATGACCGGCCGCGAGCTGCTGCGACTACAGTCGGTGCTGCACGGGCTGGGCCGCGCGGCGGGCAGGGCCCGCTCCGAGGCCCTGCTGGAGCGGGTGGACCTCCTGGAGGCGGCGGATCGACGCGTGGGCACCTACAGCGGCGGCATGCGCCGCCGCCTCGACCTGGCCATGGCCCTCGTGCACGAGCCCGAGGTGCTCTTCCTCGACGAGCCGACCACGGGGCTCGACCCGATCTCGCGCATGACCCTGTGGAACGAGGTGCGACGCCTGAACGAGGACGGCACGACGGTCTTCCTCACGACCCAGTACCTGGAGGAGGCCGACCAGCTCGCCGGACGGGTCTCGATCATCGACGACGGGCGCATCGTGGCCGAGGGTCGCCCCGCCGAGTTGAAGGCCCAGGTGGGCGACCCCACCATGAACCTGACGCTGTGTGATCCGCGCGAGGCGGACGACGCCACCCGCGCCCTCTCGGCCCTCGGCGAGCCGGTCGTCTCGGGCGACCGCCGCATCAGCATGCGCGTGCCGCGGGGGGCGAGCGCCCTCCCGGACGTGGTGCGGGCACTCGACGGCGCCGGCGTGACACCCGAGAGCCTGGACATCTCGCAGCCCACGCTGGACGACGTCTTCATGGCCAAGACCGGTCGCCACCTCGACGACCAGGAGGTGGAGGCCGACGGCGCGGCCGAGGCGACCGACGCCGCCGCGTCCGCCACGACGTGACCACCGGGCTGCAACAGACCGGCGCGCTGGCCCGGCGCGCCGTGGTGGGCACGGCGCGGCTGCCGCAGGCCTGGTTCCCCGCGCTGTTCTTCCCGCTGGTCCTGATGGTGATCTTCACCGGGTCGTTCGGCGACGCGCCGGGCAACATCCCCGGCTTCCCGCCGGTGCGCAGCTTCCTGGACTTCGCCGTGGCCGGAGCGGTGCTGCAGGGCGTCCTCATCGGCGGCACGAGCGCGGGGGCCGCCTTCGCAGCCGACATCGAGGGTGGCTTCTTCGACCGCCTGGTGGCCTCGCCGGTGTCGCGCATGGCCATCCTCGCAGGCCGCATGGCGGGCAGCGTCGCCCTGGCGCTGGTCCAGTCGCTGCTCTACATCGGCATCGCGGTGGTCTTCGGCGCCACCATCGTCAACGGCCTGCCGGGCCTCCTCGCGGTGCTGGCGATCGGGTCCGTGCTCGCCGTGGCGACGAGCGGGCTGGGCATCTACCTGGCCCTCCGCACGGGGTCGGCCGAGGCCGTGCAGGGGACCTTCCCCCTCTTCCTGATCCTGCTGTTCTTCAGCTCGGCGTTCTTCCCGCGGGAGACGATGGACGGCTGGTTCGCGACCGTGGCCGACCTCAACCCGATCTCGTACATCGTCGAGGGCATGCGCAACCAGATCGTCGGGGGCGCCGAGGCGGGATCGACGCTGGTCGCGCTGCTCTGGGCGGCCGCGCTGGCCGCCATCGCCGTGGTCGCCTGCCTGGCGGCCTACCGGCGCCGCCTGGGAGGCGGGCAGTGACCCACGCCCTGGCCGCCAGCGGCACCATCGCGATGCGATCGCTGATCCTGGTGCGACGCATGCCCTCGGTGTTCCTGCCCTCGTTGATCATGCCGCTGTTCATCCTCATCACCACGGCGGGCGCATTTCAGGGGATCGCCCAGCTGTCCGCCTTCGACGGCGCCTCGTAC
>JARFPS010000015.1 GCA_029288175.1 Miltoncostaea sp.
CGGCGCCGTGCTCGCCCAGGAACTGCCAGGCCGCCACCGCGAAGAGGAGGAACAGGAGCCCTGCCCGGAGCTGGAGCAACTCGCCGAAGCGCGTGTCGGCCAGCACCTGGCCGATGCCCGCGGTGTCGGTGAGGGCGGCCCCGACGCCCGTGCCGAGCGTGGCCGCGCTCTGGACGACCAGCACGTAGCCCTCGGCGATCATCGCCGCGAGCGCCACGACACCGAACGCGCTCCAGAACCCGTCCCGCCCCCAGACCAGCATGGAGTCCCGCGTCTCGCCCGCCATGGCGGGCGCCGGGCGCCATGTGGCGCCCCACACGAGGAGCCGCGCGCCGATCAGCCCGAACAGGCCCGCCAGCCCGACGACCTCGAGCAGACGTGCGCCGACCATCCAGGCGCTCGTCTCCGAGGGGCCGGCCGCGCCGGCGGCGCCTGCCAGGAAGGGGTCGGACAGGTCGTCAACGCCGACGCCGAAGACGTAGGCCCCGCCGACGACGTGCGAGTCCGCGCCGATGACGCGCCAGCGGGCGGTGTAGGTCCCCGGCCCGAGGCCCGCGCGGAGGGGGATCTCGATCACGCGCGCGTCCCCTGGGTCCACCATGGCGGGACCCGCCTGGGCGAGCAGTCCCCGCTCGTCGACGACGTCGGCGTCCTGGGCCGGGTCCAGCAACTGCACCGGCTCGTTGAACTCCACCCGCACCGTGTCCGGCGCGGCGTCGAGCCGCGCGTCCGGCGCGGGCGAGGCGTCCACCAGCACCGCGTGGGCGAGGGCGCCGGCGGGGGCGAGGAGCATGCAAAGGAGGGCCGCCACCAGGGCGTACGCGCGGGTCACCTGGCGATCGTAGTCGCGACACCGCGGCCGGCCACCGCCGCGCCGTCGCGTTCGGGACGGTCGCCCGCTACCGTCCCGGCGTCGACACGGGAGGAACGACGTGACGGGTCTGCTGGAGGGTCGGACGGCGCTCATCGTGGGCGTGCTCAACAAGCGCAGCATCGCCGCCGCGATCGCGAACGCCTTCGCCGCGGCCGGGGGACGCCTCGCCCTGACCTACCAGAACGAGCGCACGCAGCGCGACGTCGCACGTGTGGCCGACGCGCTCCCGGGGGACGTACCCCTCTTCCCCCTGGACGTGACGGACGACGATCAATGCGATGCCGCCGTCCACGGCGCCAGCGAGGCGCTCGGTGGTGTCGATGTCCTCGTCCACGCCGTGGCGTTCGCCGCCGCGAGCGACCTGGAGGGCCGGTTCGCGGACACGTCGCGCGAGGGGTTCCGGGTGGCGCACGAGGTCTCGGCCTACTCGCTCGTGGCGCTCGCGCGCCGGGTCGAGCCGATCATGCTGGCGCGCGGCGGCGGGTCGATCATGACGCTCACGTACCTCGGGGCCGAGCGCGCGGTGCCCGGCTACAACGTGATGGGTGTCGCCAAGGCCTCGCTCGAGGCCTCGGTGCGCTATCTGGCGTGGGATCTCGGCGCGGGCGGCATCAGGGTCAACGCAATCTCGGCCGGGCCCGTGCGCACCGCGGCGGCGCGCGGCATCCCGGGCTTCCAGTCGATGGCCGACGCCGTGACCGAGCGGACCCCCCTGCGTCGGGAGATCGATGCGGCGGACGTCGCGGGTACGGCCCTCTACCTGGCCTCCGATCTCGCGACGAACGTCACCGGCGAGACCCTCCACGTCGACGCCGGCTACCACGCGATGGGCCTGTAGCGCTCCGATCGCGGCGCGGGCCGAAGGGGGGCCTGGCCTCGCGCGGCCTTTGATACCGTCCGTAGGACATGAATGCGATCGGGCGATAATGTCGTGTTGACACTTTCAGATGCGACGGGCGTGTGAGCATGCATCGGGACGACCCGGTCGTCGTTGTGGGCAGCGGGATCGCGGGGCTCTCGGCCGCCCTTCGGATCGCGTCCGCGCGGCCCGTCGAGCTCGTGACCAAGGGCCCACTCGTGTCCGGGAGCACCGCGCTCGCGCAGGGAGGGATCGCCGCGGCGCTGCATGCGGGCGACACCCCGGGCCTCCACGCGCTCGACACGATCAACGCCGGCGCGGGGCTCTGTGACGAGGGTGTGGTCCACGACGTCTGCGTCCAGGCACCCGCCCGTGTCGCCGACCTGGTGGGCCTCGGGGTCGACTTCGACCGCGACGCGACGGGCGGACTCCATCTCGCGCGGGAGGCGGCGCACGGACGGGCCCGGGTGGCCCACGCGGGGGGCGACGCCACGGGCGCTCGGATCTCCGCCGCCCTGGCCGCGCGCGTGGCGGCGCACGCGGGCATCACGGTGCGCGAGCACCGTCGCGCGATCGACGTCCTTCGAGAGTCGGGCCGCGCCGTGGGCGTCCGGGTGCGCACGGCCGACGGCACGCTCGAGGACGTGCGTGCCGCCGCGACGATCCTGGCGACCGGCGGCCTCGGGGGGCTCTTCTCGCGGACGACGAACCCCGTGGGCGCGACCGCGGACGGCATGGCGATGGCGTGGCGGGCCGGGGCGGCGCTCGTGGACCTGGAGCTGGTCCAGTTCCATCCGACCGCGCTCGCGGTCGACGGCGGCGACGGCGGGTGGCTGCCCCTGATCAGCGAGGCGCTCCGCGGGGCGGGCGCGACCCTCCACGACGAGACCGGCCGGCGCTTCATGGTCGACGTGCACCCGCTGGCGGAGCTCGCGCCGCGCGACGTGGTCGCCCGTGAGATCGCCGCACGTACGGAGCGCGGCCGGGTGACGCTGGCCCTGCCGGGCATCGCCCCCGAGGAGGCCGCCCGACGCTTTCCCTCGGCCGCGCGGGCATGTCACGACCACGGTCTGGTCCTCGGGCACGACCCCGTCCCGGTCGCCGCTGCGGCGCACTTCGCGATGGGTGGCGTGCTGACCGATCTGGCCGGGCGCTCGCGGGTGCCGCAGCTGTTCGCCATCGGCGAGTGCGCGTCGACCGGCATGCACGGGGCCAACCGGCTGGCCTCGAACGCCATGCTCGAGGGGGCCGTGATGGCCGCGGAGTGCGCGGCGGCGATCGAGCGCGGGGAGCCCTGGCCCGACGGGGACATCGGGCCGTCCC
>JARFPS010000047.1 GCA_029288175.1 Miltoncostaea sp.
GATGTCGAGCGCGCGGCGGCCCACGCCCAGGCCGAGGACTCGCTGCGCGCCCGCGAGCAGCGGCTGCGGAGCGAGCTGGGCGACCTGGATCGCAGCCTCGGTCAGCTGGGGGCCCAGAGCGCCGATCTGTCGCGTCGCGCCTCGCACCTGCTGGCGCCGGGATCGGCGCTGTAGCGGCTCAGGCCCGCAGAGCCCGGTCGAGCCTCCTCAGCGGAATCGGGAAGATGGCGATGACCACGGCCACCAGCGCGCCGACGTGGGCGAGCGTCGCCCACCCCACGTCGCCGCCCGTGAGGTCGCGCGTCGCCTCGACCATGTGGCTCAGGGGGAGCAGCCAGCCCACGACCTGAGCCCACGTGGGCAGCTCGTCGAACGGGAAGAAGACCCCGCCGAACAGGAACATCGGCGTGAGGATGCCGGTGAAGAAGATGTTGTAGTGCTCGATGTTCCGCACCACGGCGGTGTAGGCCATTCCGAGCACCGAGAAGGTCAGGCCCCCCAGGGCGAACACCAGCGGCGCCAGAAGCGCGAAGGGCGACGCCACCAGCCCGAAGACGGCCATCACGATCAGGAAGACGGTGCCGTAGATGGTGCCGCGGGTGGTGCCCCACAGGTACTCGCCGACCACGACGTCGCGCACCGACAGCGGCGTGGTGATGACCGCGTCCACCACCTTGCGGACGTGGATGCGCACGAAGGCGTTGTAGGTGGTCTCGAGGACCGACCCGAACATGACCGTCGAGGCGGCCACCCCGGGGGCGATGAACGTGACGTAGTCGACGCCGCGCACCCGCGAGAGGTAGGCGCCGAGACCGAGGCCCATGATGGCCAGGTAGGCGATGGCCTCGATGAAGCGTGGCCCGATGGACGTGAGGACCGTCTTGCGGCCGACCGTCGCGTTCCGCTGCCACATGCGGAGCGCGCCGTGCGGCCAGAACGCGTAGGCCGACAGGCCCGGCACGCTCACAGGGCGTCGAGCTCGGCGCTCATCTCCTCGGCCATGCCGGTATGGCCGTGCTTGCCGGCCTGATCGATACCGGCCAGATACGCGTCCGCCGCCTCGTCGACCCTGCCCAGGCGGGCCAGGGCCCGGCCCAGGCGCTGCCAGGCGTTGCCCTCGTCCTCGGTGAGGTCGAGATAGGCCCTCAGCTGCTCCACCGCGTCCTCGTCCCGCCCCGCGTGCAGCAGCTCGTTGGCGAAGGCGAACCGCGCCCGCGCCACCGACGGATCCTCGCGCACCAGGCGCTCGAAATAGGTGAGGCGGTCCTCGGACACCGGGCGCAGGTTGGCAAACCCGCGATGCCTCTACAATCGAGGGCACTCGTCCCTGTGCCCCGGGAGCCCCCGCGTGAAACTGCTCGGCACCGTCGCGCTCGTCGTCATCGCGGCCTTCGTCGGCCTGATCCTGCTTCGCTGGCTGGCCGGGCTCATCCTGGGGGCGTTCATCCCGCTGCTCATCCTGAGCGTCGGAATCGGCATCGGCATCTGGATCGCGGGGCGTCGTGGCGGGGACGACGGCGGGGGCGGGGTCTCCCCGCAGAGGTAGCCCGTTCGCGGGCGCCCCGGCTCAGGCTCCCGGGTCGTTCACCGATAGAGCCGTGATATCGGCGTCCGCGGAGGGCGCTCGCGCCGATCGGCACGATGATGCGGCGGGGCCGACACCGCTGCTAGCGTCCGATTCGAGCGCGTTCCTTCCGTGCCCGGGGTGACGTGGAGCTTTCTGCATACCTGCCCATACTTGTGTTCTTCGCCCTCGGCCTTGCCGTGGGCGGCGCGATCCTCACCCTGTCGAAGATCGTGCGGCCGAAGCACACGCTGGTCAAGGATCTCCCCTACGAGAGCGGGATCCTGGGCGGCACCCCGGCCCGGCAGCGTTTCTCGATCGACTTCTACCTCACGGCGATGTTGTTCATCGTCTTCGATATCGAGCTCGCGTTCCTCTACCCCGTGGCGCTGACGCTGCGCGACGACGGGCTCCTCGGCCTCGTCGTCCTGATCGTCTTCGTCT
The DNA here is from genome assembly GCA_029288175.1 of Miltoncostaea sp. Lineage (GTDB taxonomy): Bacteria > Actinomycetota > Thermoleophilia > Miltoncostaeales > Miltoncostaeaceae > JARFPS01. The sequence goes on from JARFPS010000047.1 coordinate 2,009, forward strand.
TCACGATCGTGGAGGCGCTCGTCTACATCTGGAAGAAGAAGGCCCTCGAATGGCGCTGATCCCACCGCCCGGCGCCCCGTCGGGCCGCGCGCCCCGCACCGACCCCTCCATCGACCGCGATCTGCGCGAGGAGGAGGCCTTCGAGAAGAGCCTGCTCCTGACCACCGTGGACAAGGCGCTGTCGTGGGCCCGGTCGAGCTCGATCTGGCCGGCGACCTTCGGCCTGGCCTGCTGCGCCATCGAGATGATGCACACGGCCACGCCGCGCTACGACATCGCCCGCTTCGGGGCCGAGGTCTTCCGCGCCTCCCCGCGGCAGGCCGACCTGCTGATCGTCTCGGGCCGGGTGTCGCAGAAGATGGCACCCGTCCTCCGACGGGTCTACGACCAGATGCTCGAGCCCAAGTGGGTGATCTCCATGGGTGCCTGCGCCTCGACCGGCGGTGTGTTCAACAACTACGCGCTGGTCCAGGGGGTCGACAAGGTGGTGCCCGTGGACGTGTACGTGCCCGGGTGCCCGCCGCGGCCGGAGGGGCTCATCGAGGGCATCCTCGTGCTGCAGGACAAGATCGGCGCAAAGGGCGTGAAGCCCGCATCCGACGTTCGGGCGGAGGCCGCCGGCGGGGACGAGGCTTGAGCCTCACGTGACGGACGCCCGCGACATCATCGAGAGCGCCTGCCCCGGCGCGACCGTCGAGCAGTTCGAGCACCGCGGTGAGACCACGGTCGAGATCCGCGCCGACCGGCTGAAGGAGGTCGCCCGGTTCTTGGCCGGTCCCCAGCTCGGCTACGTGCTGCTGTCGGATCTGGCCTGCGCCGACTTCCCCGAGAACGCGCCCGGGCCGCGCTTCCGGTGTGCCTACCAGCTGTTCTCGCTCGACAGCAGCACCTCGCTCCGCCTGCGAGCGTGGGCCCAGGACGCCGCCGACGGCGAGCCCGAGCTGCCCACGGTCAGCGACGTCTGGCCGACGGCGAACTGGCACGAGCGCGAGATCTACGACATGTTCGGCGTGCGCTTCGCGAACCACCCGGACCTGTGCCGGATCCTGATGCCGCTCGACTGGGAGGGCCACCCGCTGCGGCGTGACTACCCGCTCGGCGGCGAGGACGTGGAGTTCAGCGATGTCCCCTGACGGGCGCCCCGCGTGAGCTCGCGGCAGCAGCAGACCTCGACGGGGATCCCGGTCGAAGAGGAGGCTCGCTCCGCCCGCGAGGCGGCGGGCCGCGAAGGCCGGCCCCTGACCGAGACCGAGCGCGCGATCGCCGGTGCCGAATCGGTGACGCCACAGGAGGCGCTGGCGCGCACCGAGCTGGCGGAGGGTCAGGATCTCGATCCGGGCTCACGCGAGCCCATGGTCATCAACCTGGGCCCGCAGCACCCGAGCACCCACGGGGTGCTCCGGCTGGTGACCGAGCTCGACGGCGAGGTCGTGCGCGACATCCACCCGGTGATCGGCTATCTGCACACGGGCATCGAGAAGCAGTGCGAGAACAAGACCTACTGGCAGGCCATCACGCTCGTGACGCGGATGGACTACCTGGCGTCGTTCTTCAACATCCACGCCTACACGATGTCGGTCGAGAAGCTGCTCGACCTGGAGGTGCCCGGGCGCGCCCAGTACATCCGGGTGGTGCTCAGCGAGCTCAACCGCATCGCCAGCCACCTGGTCTGGCTGGGCACCAGCGGCCTGGAGCTCGGTGCGATCTCGGTCTTCTTCTACACCTTCCGGGAGCGCGAGCAGATCCTGGACCTGTTCGAGATGGTCGCCGGCGAGCGGATGAACACCCGCTTCTTCCAGGTGGGCGGCTGCGCCGACGACCTGCCGAGCGGCTTCGAGGCGCGGTTGCGCGACCTGCTCGCACGCATGCCCGACCGCATCGACGAGTACGAGGAGCTGCTGTCGGCCAACCCGATCTGGCTCGAGCGGACCAAGGGCGTCGGGGTGCTGCCGGCCGACGAGCTCCTCGGGCTCGGCGTCACGGGACCACCGCTGCGCGCGGCGGGCGTCGACTTCGACCTGCGCAAGGCCGCGCCCTACTCCGGCTACGAGCACTTCGACTTCGACGTCGTCGCCGGCAGCCAGGGCGACGCCTACGACCGCTACACGGTGCGGCTCGGAGAGATGCGCGAGTCGCTGAAGATCATCGAGCAGGCGCTCGACGGCATGCCCGAGGACTCCCACATCGCCGACGATCGCAAGGTGGTCCTGCCGCCCCGCGAGGAGCTGGCCACCTCGATGGAGGCGCTGATCCACCACTTCAAGCTCGTCACCGAGGGCTTCACGGTGCCCGAGGGCGAGGCCTACTGCGCGGTCGAGAGCCCGCGGGGTGAGCTGGGCTGTTACCTCGTCTCGGACGGCACCCCCAAGCCCCGCCGGTGCCACGTCCGCGACCCGTCCTTCGTGAACCTGCAGGCGCTGCGGCCGATGGCCCAGAGCGCCTACCTCGCGGACATGATCGTGATGATCGGCAGCCTGGACAACGTCATGGGAGGCGTGGACCGGTGACCGCCGACGAGATCCGGGCCCACATCGACCCCATGCGCCACGAGTTCGCCGAGAGCCGCTCGCTGGTGCTGCCCGCGCTGAAGTTCGCCCAGACCGAGAAGGGCCACCTCGACCGCGACGACCTGGCGGCCGTGGCCGATGCCGTGGGGCTGACGAGCGCCTACGTAGAGAGCGTGGCCTCGTTCTACGACCGCCTGTACCTGAAGCCGACGGGAAAGCGGATCGTCAGCGTGTGCGTGACCCTGTCGTGCCTGCTGCGCGGATCGGACGAGTTGCTGCGGCGCATCGAGGAGCGCGAGGGCCTGCCCCACGGCGTCGGCACCACCGACGACGGAGAGCTGACCGTCCAGGAGGCCCAATGCCTCGGCTATTGCGACCGCGCGCCGTGCGTGCAGGTCGACGTGGACGAGACGATGGGGCCGCTGTCGGCCGACGACGTGGAGCGCCTGCTCGACGACCTGCGCGCGGGCGACCGCCCGGAGAGGCTCTGGCGCTAGCGATGCCGATCAAGAACATCGTCTACGCGCAGCGCGAGCACGGCGGCGACCTGAGGTCGCTCGACGACTACCTGGCCGCCGGTGGCTACAAGGGCCTCGAGGCGACCCTGGGCATGAGCCCCGACGACGCGCTGTACCAGTTCCACCGCTCGGGCCTGCGCGGACGCGGGGGCGCCGGGTTTCCGATGGGCCGCAAGGCCGGGTTCCTCCCCAAGGACTCCGCCAAGCCCTCCTACGTGGTCTGCAACGCCGACGAGAGCGAGCCCGGCACCTTCAAGGACCGCGAGATCATGGAGCTGAACCCCTTTCAGCTGATCGAGGGGGTGACCATCGCGGGCTTTGCCGTGGGCGCCGCGCGGGGCTACATCTACATCCGCGGCGAGTACGAGCACCAGGCGAGGATCCTCGACGAGGCCCTCGCGGCCGCCCGCGCCGACGGCCGGCTGGGCGGCGACATCATGGGCTCCGGGTTCGAGTACGACATCACGCTCTCCCGCGGCGCCGGCGCCTACATCTGCGGCGAGGAGACGGGCCTGCTCGAGAGCCTGGAGGGCAAGCGCGGTCAGCCCCGCCTGAAGCCGCCGTTCCCCGCCGTGGGCGGTCTGTACCAGTCGCCGACGCTCATCAACAACGTCGAGACCCTGTCGGCTCTGCCGCCGATCATGACCCACGGCGCCGACTGGTACGCCGAGATGGGCACCGAGAAGAGCCCCGGCACCAAGATCTTCTCGGTGAGCGGACATGTGCTGAAGCCCGGCAACTACGAGATCGTGCTGGGCGACACCACGCTGCGCGAGCTGCTCTACGACATCTGCGGCGGCTTCCGCGAGGGCCAGGACTTCAAGGCCTGCTGGGTCGGCGGGTCCAGCGTCCCCGTGCTGGGCGCGGAGCACCTGGACACCCCGCTCGACTACGAGTCGCTGCAGGAGGCGGGCACCTTCCTGGGCTCGGCCGGCTGCATCGTCATGGACACCAGCGGCTGCATCGTCCGCTCCAGCCTGCGGCTGGCGCACTTCTATCGCCACGAGAGCTGCGGCAAGTGCACGCCATGCCGCGAGGGCACCATGTGGATGGAGAAGGTGCTGCAGCGCATCGTCGACGGCGGCGGGCGCATGGAGGACCTCGATCTGCTCGACGCCATGTTCGGCCGCATCTCCGGGCGCGTCCTCTGCGCGCTGGCCGACGGCGCCGTGGCGCCGGTGCAGAGCGCTGTCGAGCTGTTCCGCGACGACTTCGTGCGCGCCATCGAGAAGGGCGCCCCCGAGCCCGAGCCGATGATGGAGGCGCCCGTTGGCTGAGTACGCCCCCGTCGACCTGGACGCCGCCGAGCAGATCGAGTTCGAGCTCAACGGCAGGCGCCTGAGCGTGCCGCCGGGCACGATGATCGCCGACGCCGCGTGGGCGCACGGCGTCGAGGTGCCGATCTTCTGCTACGAGCCGCGCCTGGGCCGCCCCATCGGCGCCTGCCGCATGTGCCTGGTGCACGTGGAGGGAATGCGCGGGCTGCAGACGGCCTGCAGCACCCCGGTGCAGCCCGACATGGTGATCCGCAGCGACACCGACGAGGTGAAGGACGCCCATGACGGGGTGCTCGAGCTGCTGCTCGCCAACCACCCGCTCGACTGCCCGGTCTGCGACAAGGGGGGCGAGTGCCCCCTGCAGGACCGGACCTTCAAGTTCGGCCCCGGCGAGACGCGCTTCGTCGAGCACAAGCGCCACTTCCCCAAGCCGCTCGACCTCTCGACGCAGATCGCGCTGGACCGCGAGCGCTGCATCAGCTGCTTCCGCTGCGTGCGCTTCAGCCAGGAGGTGGCCGAGGACGGGCACCTGATCATGCAGGAGCGCGGCGGGGACACGGAGATCGCCACCTTCACCGGCGACGCCTACACCGGCCGCTTCACCGGCAACGTGATCGACCTGTGCCCGGTGGGCGCTCTGACCAGCATCCCGTACCGGTTCGTCGCGCGCCCGTGGGACATCAAGAACGCGCCGAGCGTCTGCGGCGAGTGCCCGGTCGGCTGCAACCTGGAGCTGACCGAGCGCGAGGGCAAGGTGCAGCGCGTCACCGGTCGACCCGATCCGAACTACGCGGTCGAGGAGGGCTGGCTCTGCGACAAGGCCCGGTGGGCCTACGCGGCCGACGAATCGCCGGACCGCATCACCGGCGCCGTCATCCGCGACGGGCGCTCGACGCGCGAGACCGATCTCGAGGACGCCGCCGGCGCGGCCGCCCTGCTGCTGGCCCAGCCCGGCGGCCGGGCCGTGCTCGTGGGCGGCGGCGCCACCGTCGAGGAGGGCTTTCTGGCCCAGGAGCTGGCGGCCGGCCCCCTCGGTGGCGCCCCGATCGCACGCGTGGGCATCCCGGAGACCCCGCCGCTGGCCGCGCTGCGCGCCCTGCCCGATGCGCAGATCGGCGACATCGACGACGCCGACCTGGTGGTCGTGGTGGGAGGCGACCCCACCAACCAGCACCCCATCGTGGAGCTGCGCATCCGCAAGGCCGCCCGCAACGGCGTGCCGGTCACCGTCGTGGGCCCGCGGCCCCACGACCTGACGACCGTCGGAACGCACAGCCTCACCCCACCGGGCGGGCTGGTGAACGGCGTCCGGGCGGCCGAGCAGGCGCTGCGCGACACGGAGCGCGCCATCGTGGTCTGGGACGAGGCGGACCTCGCCCAGGAGCCCGAGGCGGCGGCGGAGCTCGCGGCGGCGATCGGGGCGACCTCCGGCGCGCGCCAGCTCGAGCTGGCCGCCGAGGTCAACGGCGCGGGCCTGCGCGCGCTGGGACTGCCCGCCGAGGGAGTGCTCGAGGCGATCGAGAGCGGCGAGGTCCGCTCGCTGCTGCTGGTCCGGGCCGATCCGGTCAGCGGCCCCGCCGGCGCGCGCTGGGAGGCGGCGCTCGGCAAGATCGAGATCCTGATCTCGGTGGCGGCTCACGCCGACCCGGTGGCCGACCGGGCCACCGTCACCCTCCCGGCCCTGACGCACCGTGAGATGGAGGGCGTGCTGGTGTCGACCGCCCGCCGCGCGCAGCGTTTGCGACCCGGGTCGCCCGGACCCGAGGGGGCCGCGGCCGGCTGGGAGCTACTGCTGGCGCTGGCGCACCGCCTGGGCGA
>JARFPS010000149.1 GCA_029288175.1 Miltoncostaea sp.
CCGCCCACCCACCAGAGCGCGCACCCCCGCCAGCCGGGAGGTCACCGCCCCGCCTGGGGGCGAGTCCCCGAGCGAGCCGACGACCCGGCGCAGCTCGGGGTAGAACTCGGCCGAGCGCACGCCGACCGCCGCGTAGGCGAAGGCGTTGGCGATCCGCGCCGCCTCCTCGGGATCCGAGGCCTCGGCGCTCACCGAGAGCAGGAAGCTCTCGCCGATCGGCACCGCGGTGACGTCGCCGGATGAGCTGACCCCGCCCTCCTCGGCCAGGACGCGCGCCGCGGCCTGCTCGACGTCGGGCGTATTCACCTGACGGGCCAGCGTCTGAAGGTCGCGCAGCGGGTCCGAGAACTGGCCGATCACCGGCAGCCCCGAGAAGGACGCCTCGTCGGTCACCGGGGTGACCTGGATGACCGCCTCGGCCTCGTACGTGTCGTCGGAGGTGAACGCGAACGCCAGCGCCGCCAGCATCGAGATCACCACCGCGCCGGCGATCAGCATCCAATGCTCGCGCGCAACGCGCTGCAAGCGGCGGATTCCGCCGGTGTCGGGCGAGTCGATGTCGCCCACGCCCTCCGAGAAGCCGGCGCCGCGGCTCGTCACAGATCGCCTCTCAGGATCGTGTCCCCCCACGCGTCGGGCCGTCCGCCGGACCGGTCCCGCGCCCTGGTCGCGTCATCGTAGCGAAGCGTGAAAAACGCCGATCGGATTCGGACACGCGCCGTGAACAGGGCGCGCCCGGCCCGCGACCCCGAGGGGCCGCGGGCCGTGGAGGCCGTCACTACCCGACGATCGTCGGGTCGACGTTGCCGCCGGTGATGCTCCCCGACTGGAACTGACTCGAGGTCAGGCCGGCGTTGATGCGGTCCCGGAGGTCGTTGAGGATCCGGATGCCGTCGGCCGCCAAGCGCTGGTTGTCACGCAGCGTCGTGGCCGAGCGGGTCACCTTCGGGGCCTTGGCGACCTTCTTGATGACCGTCTTGCTCGCCGCGCCGGGGGCGGCGCCGTTGGTGGAGACGATCCGCAGGCCGTTGTTCAGCGAGTTGCGCTGCAGCGTGCCCGGCTTGACGTCACCGCCGGTCAGGTTGCCGTCCATCCGCTCCTGGAGAGCCCGGGCGCGGTTGTAGAGCGCCGCGGCGATGCGGCGGTTGGTCTGGATGTTGCCGAGGCGCAGCGAGAACTTGACGCCCTTCTTGACCTTGAGCTTCGGCACGTTGACCGGGCGTGGGTTCGGCAACTGCAGCGCGATGAGGCTGCTGGCCGCGCCGGTGGTCACGCCGGGCCCGAAGGCCGAGGCGCCGAGCGCGCCGCCGCACAGGTCGCTGGTGACGATGCCCCCGTTGAGCCACTGCTCGATGGCGTTGGCGCGCAGGATGCCCGCCGCGTAGACGCGCTGGTTCTTGCGCAGCTGGGCGATGTTGAACTTGACCGTGCCCTTGCCGCCGGAGGAGGCGACACGCGTGGCCACCGGGCGGCAGACGCGCGTGTCCGCGTCGATCGTCACCGTCGTGCCCGAGGTGGTGCCGCCCGGCTGCTCCGGGGGAGGGGGCGGAGGCGGCGGCGGGGGAGGCGGCGGCGGGGGAGGCGGCGGGGTGGTGTTGCACCCGCTGGTGGTGGTCAGCAGCAGGTCCCAGCCCGTGAACGTGCCGACGTCTGCCGCGAAGTCGTCGGCGACCGTCAGCTTCCACTCTCCGTTGGGGTCGATGCCCGCGAACGCGGCCATGGCGCCGTCGGGCGCCAGAGGCGTGGTCGGCGCGCTGGAGAAGGTCGACGTCCGCGCGGTGTCCGGAGGCGTCGGGTTCGACCCGTCGTCGAACAGCGTGCCGTTGAGCCCGTTGACGTTCTCGCCGCCGTTGTCGCTGGTGAGCGTGATCTTCTTGCCGCTCGGCACGTGCTCGAGCGTCGCGTCGATGTCGGCGGGCGCCGGGTGGGCGACCCGCAGCTCGACGTCGGCGTCCCACAGGTGCGGGTCGACCCCGCTCACGGTGATCGTGTCCGAGACGCCCGCGGGGCTGTTGTCCGGGATGGCGAGGCCGGGGTTGTTGCTCTTGTTGTGCGGTTCCGCGATCGGCGCCTCGTCGAGGCCGTCGATGTGGAGCTCCCAGCTGTTGAAGTTGCCCGCGTCGCCCGCTCCGACGTCCGCGACCGTGATGGTCCAGGTGCCGTTGGGGTCCTCTCCGATGAAGGCGCCCAGCGGGCCCTCCGGCACCAGCTCGGGCTCCACGACGCCGTCGGTGAAGACGTGCTCCGTGCCCTCGACCGAGGCCTGGTCGTCCCACAGCGTGCCGTTGAAGACGTCGTTGGCCAGGCCGGGATGGCCGTCCACGCCGATGACGTTGAAACCCCCGGTCCAGACGCGCACGGTGGTGCCGGCCGGAGAGGTCAGGTCGATCTGCACATCACCGCTGTACTGGTGCGTGATGAACGTCTTGAGGTTGATGTCGCGCAGGACGGTCGGCGCGCCGCTGACGGTGATCGTGTCCGTGATCCCCGCGGGGCCGTTGTCGGGCAGCGCCGTCGCCGGCGGCGCGCTGGTCTGCGTGCCGTGCTGCGTCAGCGTGCACTGGGCGGGCGCGCCCGGGTCGTTGTCGCCCGGCGCGGCGGCGGCGGGGCTGGCCAGCACCAGGCCGCCGGCGACGGCCATGGCGAGGGCCGATCCGGTGAGGCCAGCTCGCCTTAGCTGAGAGTTCTGTCGCATCCTTGTCACTCGTTCTCCCCCACGGGTCTCTTGGCACGGCTGTGCACGAGATCATGGTCAGGGCGCCGCCAAAGATCCCCGCTCGTCAGCACAGTTCGCGCACCGACGATGGTGCAGACCTCACGTTGCGCGATCGCGCGGGCGGCCGATCGTGGGATGCCCGGCCGGCCAGTCGGCGGGAATCCCGCCGTCCGACGACGGGTATTCCGCCGTCTGCGGTCCGCTTCTGGCGGATCACTCCTTGCAAAGCGCTTACAACCCCGACCTTCGGGGTGGTGAGCGATTCCGACACTAGACGGACGTCGGTTGCAGACGCCGGTGCGATCGAGAGACTCCCCCTATGCGAACTCGCCGACTCGTGCCCCCGATGCTGGGCGTCGCCGCCGCCGCGGCCGTCGCCATTCCGATCGCCGCCCTCGCGGGCCCCGGGAGCCCCGAGGCGCCCGACCTACGGGCCGACGCGCCCGAGAATCCGTTCCTCGAGCTCTACGACGACTCGGCGCAGCACAACCTGGGCATCGGCGACCGCCTGCTGATCCGCTTCGACGGCTTCGTCACCAACGTGGGCGACGGGCCGCTCGAGATCTCGGGCAACCCACAGATCAGCGACCCGGGCAACGACGCCGGGACCCGTCAGCGCGCGCGCGACTCGATCACCGGGAACGTCGACCACGTGGTCGGCAACCCGGAGGTGATCTACGAGACCGCCGACGGGCACAACCACTTCCACCTGCAGAAGGTGATGCGGTACTCGCTCTGGAACCAGGATCGCACCGCCGAGGTGGCGCCCGGTCAGAAGGTGGGCTTCTGCCTGTACGACAGCGAGTTCGCCCCGCAGCCCCGGCCGCCGGCCGACCCGTTCGTCTACACCGGCGCCGTCACCCAGTTCTGCGACCAGAACAACCCGGGCACGACCGACCTGGTCATGGGCACCTCGGTCGGGTGGCGCGACGTCTACGACTCGGGGCTGTCCTTCCAGTGGGTGGATGTCTCCAACGTCGCTCCCGGCATCTACTCGCTGGCCTCCGAGGCCGACCCGGAGAACCGCATCTGGGAGGGCGGCGGCAGCTACGAGAACAACCCGCGCGCGTTCACCCCGGGCAACGTCACCGTTCCCGGGTACGTCGCGCAGCCGGTGTCGGCGCCGATCAACGGAGCCACCACCGTCACGCTCGCCGCGCAGAACGTCGGGGGCGTGTCGAATCTGCGGTTCAAGATCACCGCGGCGCCGCAGCACGGAACCCTGAACCGCGCGGTCGGCGTGGAGTTCACCGACCCGAACGTGGTCTACACGCCCGGCGGTCCGGGCAAGCCGTCCGACGGCTTCAGCTACGTGGCCTACAGGTCCGACAGCCAGTACCCGCTCAACCCGCCCGCCGCCACGGCCTCGCTGGCGGGAGACGACGTGGCGGTGGCCATCTCGGGCGTTCCGCCCCGCCTGATCGCCACGACCAGCGCCCAGTTGGCGGCCAACGTGACCAACGGACCGAACGGCGTCACGTGGGCGGTCGACGGTGTCGTCGGCGGCAACGCGACGGTCGGCACGATCACCCAGCAGGG
>JARFPS010000178.1 GCA_029288175.1 Miltoncostaea sp.
CCTAGACACTCTTCGTCGGCAGCGTCAGATGTGTATAAGAGACAGCCTGGCGGGGCGCTCGGTCGGCGGCGTGCTGCGGGTCGTGCCGCGCGCGCGGCGCTGAACCGGGGGGCGAAGAAGAGGAGGAGGGCGGCGGTGCCCCCGCGGCCCTCCTCCGATTGCCGGCGCGGATCCGGGTGCCCCTCCGGATGGCGCGCGCTTTCGCAGGGGACCGGGTGCCCATTCGGTCGCGGCCCCGCAGGGCCCTGCACACGACGTTTCGGCGGACATCCGACCCGGTGCATCCCCCGATCGGGTGATCTGCACCCTCGGGCTCTCGCGCGACGACGACGGCCCCGCGCAGCGGGGCCGTCGTGGAGTAGCGCATACGGGATTTGAACCCGTGTTACCGCCGTGAGAGGGCGGCGTCCTAGGCCCCTAGACGAATGCGCCACGGTGGCCTGATGTGCGACACCGACCTGCGTGCCGCTCAGGCTGGGGGAGGAGGATTCGAACCCCCGCTACCGGGGCCAGAACCCGGCGTCCTACCGCTAGACGATCCCCCATCGGGCTCGCAAGCCGCGAGAAAAGGTAGCACCTACGCCCCGCCGGTGTCCGTTCGGCGGGTGTCGATGCTCGCGCGTCTACCCGGCGGCGAGCGTCACGCGCGCGTCATGCATCGTGAACCGGACGGCCCCGCTCCTGACCTTCTTGCGCAGGTGCTCGGACTTGCCGCCACGCGGGCACACCGAGATCGTGATCTCCTCGCCGATGAGCGCCGCGACCCTCGCAAGCGTGTCGAGGTTCGGCGGATCCACCGCCCGCTCGATGCGTGCGATGCGGGTCGGGTGCACCTCCATCCGCGTCGCCAGTTCCTGGCGGCTCAGACCGTTCGCCTCGCGGTAGACGATCAACCGGTCCGCGACGAGGCGCGCGGCGGCCGCCGGGTCGTCGTCCTTGCCCATGTGGACCCTCCCCATCGTTCACCAGACGTTCACACTCTGGCGTGAGATCCGGACGCCCACGTTCCGCGACGACGTCGCCCCGGTCTAGGCGGCCGTCGCGAGCCAGGCGCCGTACAGGCGGGCATAGCGCCCGCCGGGAACACCGATCAGCTGGTCGTGCGTGCCGTACTCGACGATCCGGCCGTCGTCCACGACCGCGATCCGATCGGCGCGCACGATGGTCGACAGCCGGTGGGCGATCACGACCGACGTCCGCCCCTGCATGAGCTCCGCGAGCACCTGCTCGATCCGCCCCTCGGTGCGGAGGTCGATCGAGGAGGTGGCCTCGTCCAGGACGAGGACGCGCGGATCGGTGAGCAGTGCGCGCGCGAACGCGACGAGCTGACGCTGGCCCGCGGACAGATCGGCGCCGCGCTCCGAGAGCTCGGTGTCGAGGCCGTCGGGCAGGCCGTCGACGAAGTCGGCACCGACCGCGGAGAGCGCGGTGCGGACGTCGTCGTCGTCGGCGTCGGGCCGTCCGAAGCTGACGTTGTCGCGCAGGGTCCCCGCGAACAGGTGGCCCTCCTGCGGGACGACCGCCATCTGACCGCGAAGCGAGGCCTGTCGCACGTGGCGCAGGTCGTGACCGTCGACGAGCACACGGCCGTCGTCGGGGTCGTAGAAGCGGGCGATCAGCTTGGCGATCGTCGACTTGCCGGCGCCGGTCGGACCGACGAGCGCAAGCGTCTCACCGGCGGCGATCGAGAGGTCGACGTCGTGGATGACGGGCTCGTCGCCGTAGCCGAACGTGACCGACTCCAGGACGATGTCGCCGCGGATCGGCGGCAGGTCGACCGCGTCGGGGGTGTCGTCGAGCCGGGGCTCGGTCTCCAGCACGCCCAGGATCTTTTCGAGCGCGGCCATCGCCGACTGGAAGGTGTTGTAGAGCTGCGAGAGCTGCTGGATGGGGTCGAAGAAGCTCGACAGGTAGCCGATGAACGCCACCATGACGCCGACCGTGAGCGCGTCGTCGAGCACCATCTGGGAGCCGAAGTAGAGGATCACCACGGTGGCGACGCCGGCCATCGCCTCGACGCCCGGGAAGAACAGCCCGGAGAGCCGCACGGTCGAGTAGTTGGCCTGCTGGTAGCGCTCGTTGGCCTCGGCGAGGCGGCGGGAGGTCGACTCCTGGCGGCCGAATCCCTGCACCACGCGGATCCCACTGAGCGACTCCTGGAGCGTGGCGAGGACATCCGCGACCCGCTCGCGCACACGCCGGTATCGGCGGGCCGAGTAGACGCGGAAGGCCGCCGTCGCGAGCGCCAGCGGCGGGAAGATCACGAACGCGATCAGCGCGAGGCGCCAGTCGTAGAGGAACAGGATCACCACGACGCCGACGAGGGTCAGCCCGTTGACCACGAGGGAGGTCACGCCGTCGGTGACGAGCTGGAGCAGTGCCTCGATGTCGCTCGTCAGCCGGCTGACGCTGCGCCCGGTGGGCGTGCGCTCGTGGTACCCGAGCTCGAGGTCCATCAGATGGCGGAAGGTGTCCTCTCGAAGGTCGAGGAGGACCCGCTCCCCGACCCAGCTCGCCAGGTAGCTCTGTCCGAGGCCGGCGATCCAGCCGACCGCCCCGGCCACGACGAACAGCCCGACCACGATCGCGAGGACGGTCTTGTCCTTGTCCTGGATCCCGTGGTCGATCCCGATCTGGGCGAGCGCCGGCACCGACAGCCCCGCCGCCGTGACCACGAGCATCAGGCCGAGTGTCGCGAGCGTGCGCCACAGATATGGCCGGAAGTAGGGGACGAGCCGCCGGAGCAGCCCGCGCTGGGCGGGGCGGGCGCCGTCGCCGACCCAGGAGGGCACGTTGCCCCCGGGCCGTCCGCCGCCCATCGGTCCGCCGCGGGCGCTCACGCGACCTCCTCCGCCAGCCGTGGGCGTGAAAGGCCATGGTCGTGGATCTCGCGGTAGAGCGCGTTGTGCTCGTAGAGCTCCGCGTGCGTCCCCGTCGCGACCACGCGGCCGCCCTCGACGACCGCGAGCTCGTCCGCGAGCGTCAGGGTGGAGAGCCGGTGCGCGATCAGGATCGTCGTCCGGCCCGCCGTCGCCCGGCCGAGGGCCGCATGGATGTCGGCCTCCGTGGCGGCGTCCACCGAGGCGGTCGCCTCGTCGAGCACCAGGATCCGCGGGTCGGCGAGGATGGCCCGGGCGATTGCGATCCGCTGACGCTGGCCACCCGACAGGGTGTAGCCGCGCTCGCCGACGAGCGTCTCGTACCCCTCGGGCAGCTCGCGGACGAACCCGTCCGCCTGTGCCGCCCGGGCCGCCTCCTCGACCTCGGCGTCGCTCGCGTCGGGTCGTCCGTAGGCGATGTTCTCGCGGACGCTCGTGGAGAACAGGAACGGCTCCTGGGGCACCAGCGCCACCGCCCGGCGCAGATCGGTCAGGCCGATGTCTCGGACGTCTTGCCCGTCGATCACGACCCGACCGCGCTCGGGGTCGTAGAAGCGGGGCAGCAGCTGCGTGAGTGCCGTCTTGCCCGACCCGGTCGGACCGATGATGGCGATCGTGCGCCCGGCCGCGACCTCGAGGTCGACCCCGTCGAGGGCCGGCCGGGCATCCGGGCCGAATCGGAAGGTCACGTCCTCCAGGCGGATCGCGCCGCCGCCGTCGGGGAGCGGGACCGGGTCCTCCGGCTCGCGCACGTCGGTCTCGGCGTCCAGCACCTCGAAGATCCGCCGCCCGCCCGCGAGCGCGCGCTGGGCGTTGCCGACCAGCATCCCGAGCGAGCGGAAGGGTCCGGTCAGGAGGGTCAGATAGAGGTAGAACTGGACGAACTCGCCGAGCGTGATCGCGCCGTCGATCGTCTGGAACCCGCCATAGAGGAGGACCAGCGCCAGCCCGACGAGCGGCACGAACCCCATGAACGGCTGATAGCTGGCCCGGATCCATGCGGCATCCATGCTGCGCCCGAATGCGCCGCGCGCGGTCGTGGCGAAGCGCTCACCGCGCGGCACCTCTTGGCCGAAGGCCTTGACGACGCGGATGCCCGCGATGCTCTCCTCGGCCATGGATGTCACGTCGCCGATCCGCTGCTGGACGTCGAGCAGCACCGGGCTGGAGACGTGGCTGTAGCGCCAGGCGACGGCGATCAGGACCGGGCCGACGACGAGGCTGAGCAGCGCGAGCCGAACGTCGATCCAAAAGAGCAGCCCCGAGACCAAGAGCATGGTGAAGGCGTTCATGAACAGGAACACCAGGCCGTATCCAAGGAAGAACCGGACCGTTTGGAGGTCGCTGGTCGCACGCGACATGAGCTGGCCGACCGGCATGCGGTCGAAATAGCCGACCGACAACCGCTGGACGTGGGCGAACAGCCGGGCGCGCAGATCCGTCTCGACGCTCAGTGACACGTGGCCCGCGAGGGTCCGTCGGAC
>JARFPS010000204.1 GCA_029288175.1 Miltoncostaea sp.
AGGTCGGGGTGTTGAGTCAGCGCCTGGCGCCCTCGTCGGCCCTCGAGATCGCGGAGGAGGGGCCCGCCGTCGGGTCCGAGGCGCCGGACCTCGGCGGCCTGCGGCGAGAGGGGCCCGAGTTGGTGGCGTTCGGCTCCCCCGACTGCCGGCTCTGCCGCGAGCTCGTCCCGTCGCTGCGCGCGCTCGAGCGGTCGGGGCTGACGGTGCGCGCGGTGAGCGAGGACGATGAGTCTGCGGCCTTCGACCGGTGGGGCGTGCCCGGGACGCCCTTCGTCGCCTTTCTGGTCGACGGCATGGTGAGGGCCAAGGGCCTCGTGAACACCATGGAGCAACTCGAGAGCGTCGTCGACGTGGGCCTTGAGCGGAGCCGGCATGCGGTCCCGTAGCGCGGCCGACGGCGCGTCGCGCTCGCTCGCGCGGCGCCTGGCATCGAGCACCACGCGACGCTCGTTCCTGGCGGGTGTTGCGGCCGCGGCCGTGGGCATGGTCGCGCCCAAGGCCGGTGAGGCCCAGCGCGTGGTCCCGGGCGCGGAGCGCCGCGGCCCATGGTTCGGGTTCTGCGGTCACTACTGGACCACGGGGTCCTGCCCCAGCCCCTTCGACCTGCCGCGCGTCGATCAGGCCGGCCGGCCGGTGCGCCCCAAGGACGGCCGTCCGGTCGATGACCTGGGGCGGCTGGTCGACGCGAGCGGGGCGCCCGTCTCCGAGTCCGGCGAGCCGCTGGTGGACCGCTCCGGGCTTCCTCTTCCGGAGGCCCCGAGAAGTCGCCTGTGCGAGGACAAGGTGCCGGAGCGCTTCGGCATCGACGTGGTCACCCAGGGCGCCTGGTATCGCTGCTGTGACGGCCAGATCCGCAAGCTCGCCGACTGCTGCACCACGAGCCGGGTGCGGATCAACGGTGACGCCGCCCTGCAGGGCTATTGCGCGCGCGGCCGCTACGTCTTCTGCGTCGTCTACGTCGAGACCGGCGTGCCGTGCTAGAGACCTCCGAGGCCCTGGTCGTCGGGGGCGTCGCGGCCGCGGCTCTGGTCGCGGGGGTGTCGGGCGCCTGGTCTCCCTGAGGCTTCGCCATGGTCGAGACCCTGACCCCCGCCGGGTGCGGGGGACGCCATCGCCGCGCCGCGGCCATCGTTCTCTTCGCGACCGGTGCGATCGCCGCGGCGGCCCTCCTCGGCGCGCTGCTCGGCGCTGTCGGGACGCTGGTACCCACGGTGCCCGCCCTGATCGTCGTGGGCGTGCTGGCGTTGCTCAGCGCGGCGGGCGAGGCCGGGCTCATCCGCCGGCCTCTTCCCGCAGTCCGGCGACAGGTGCCCGAAGCGTGGCGCCGCCGATGGCCGTTGCCCGCCTGGTCGTTCGCGTACGGCGTCGGACTGGGTCTGGGGTTCCTGACCCACCAGGTCACGATCGCCTATTGGGTCGCCGCCGCCGGTGCGCTGGCCATCGGTGACCCCCTGTGGAGCGCCGCGGCCCTGGCCGCCTTCGGGCTGGGGCGCGCGCTGGTCGCCGCCCTGCCGTCCTTGAGCTCGGAGCCGGCAATGGCCGTCGAGGGCCTGTCACGTCGTCGCGCGATGGTGGGCCCGGCCAACGCGATCGTCCTCGCCGCGGCGGCGGTCCTCGTCCTCGCCGGGGCCGCCGCCGCGCAGCGGGGCGCGCCCGAGCCGACCGGTCAGTTCGATCCCTCCCTGTCCGGCTCGGTCCTCGCCCACGCCGCGCGCGAGGGCAACGGCGACGAGGTCGTCAGGATCAAGGACCGCCGCGGGCGCGTGCTGGCCACCGTGACCGAGGCGCGCGCGCCGTCGGTCGACGGGCCCCGGGTGGCCGTCGAGACGGATGGGGGGATCGACGTGATCGAGTGGCGCACGGGTCGGCGGCTCGCGCGCATCGCCGGCCCGGTCACCAAGCCCGCGCTCGACTGGCCGCGGCTTGCCTACGTGCGCAGCGGTCCCGCCCGCCGGCAGCTCATGCTGCGGAACCTCCGGGGCGGCACGCGTCGCGCCATTACGTCGGTGCGCGCGGGCGACGACCTGGGGCGCCCGTCGCTCGACGGCTCACGGCTGGCGTGGCACCACGCCACCGGACGCAGCAACCTCCTTCTGGTGCGCCCCATCTCGCCTCGTGGCCGGGTGAGCGTCGTGGCCAGCAGCCGCACGGCCGTCCACGTCAACCCCTCGCTCGATGGACCGCGCATTCTGTGGATCGAGTCCCGCGCGTCCACCTCGATCATCTGGACGCGCCGCCTCGACCGCCCGCGCTCGCGCACGCGCCGCTTGGGGACGATCCGCGGCCGGCAGATCTTCTGGACCACCGCGCTCGCGGGGCGCCGGGCCATCGTGACGCGGTGGTCCCTGCCGGCCACCCGCGCGACGCTGGTCACGCGGCGGCTCTAGAGGGCGCGCCGGGTCGGGCTCTCGAACCGAGAAGGCCCGCCGCGGCTTCCCTCGCGACGGGCCTTCTCGGCGTGAGCGGCCTCCACCGCTCGGGGGAACCGGGGGCCTAGAAGGGCACGTCGTCGTCGGCGCCGGCCGCGGCGCCCACCGGCTGAGGCGCTTGGGCCACGGGCATGTCCGACGACTGCGTGAAGCCGCCCTCGTTGTCGCGCCGGCTGTCGAGGAAGAAGACGTCGTTGGCGATGATCTCAACGCTCTGGCGCTTCGTCCCGTCTTGGGCCTGCCACTCGCGCCACGAGAGCCGCCCGTCGATTCCGATGCGCCGCCCCTTGGCCATGTACTGCGACACGGTGTCAGCCTGGCGCCCGAAGACCGTCACGTCGAAGTAGTTGCTGCGGTCGCCCCAGGAGCCGTCTTCCTGGCGTGCCCGTGACGACACGGCGAGACGCATGTTGCAGACCGGGTCGCCGCTCGGCAGTTGCCGCAGCTCCGGATCGCGCGTGAGCCGGCCGACGAGGTTGACGCGGTTGAGGTCGGCGGGCATCGGGCTCTCCTTGGCGGACGACTGACGAACTGAAGCCATCCTGACGCCCGCCTCGGACGCGACTCGACGCCGGGTTGTCACCTCCGGCGCGTCGGAGGGCGCCGACGCGCGTTGCAGGTGGGCTCCCGCGAGAGAAGGAACGCATCCCCCGAGGGCGAATCGCCCGACCATGAGCACACAAAACACCATGGAAATGGTCCTCCCGTTCGCCAACGACGCCGACACCCTTCGGGCGTCCCGGTCCAACAGCCCGGTCATCGCCGCCGCGCAGAAGCGCCGCACGCGCCGACTCGACGAGATGGATCTGGATCCACCCGAGGGCCCGGTCCCCGACGACATCGTCGCCAAGTTCGCCCAGGCGGTCGAGCGTCAGGCCAAGCGTCAGCGCATGCGGGACGCCGCGGCCTGATCCCCCTCGCCGCCGCCCGCGGGCGGCGGCGCGTCCAGACCCA
>JARFPS010000208.1 GCA_029288175.1 Miltoncostaea sp.
GGCCAGGACCTCGGACCCGACTTCGCGCGCGCGGGATGCCCCCTCGCGGAGACAGCGCTCCACGTAGTCGACGTTGTCGGCGAGCTCGGTCCGCCGAGCGCGGGCATCGTCGAAGACCTGGTGGAACATCTCGAGCAGCTGCTTCTTGAAGTCGCCGTAGCCGACGCCGCCTTCGCGGTACTTCCCGGCGATGCGGTCGAGCTCGTCGCCTGCGGCGAACAGCTTCATCAGTGCGAAGACGTTGTCGCTCTCCGGGTCCTTCGGCTCCTCGACCGGCGTCGAGTCCGTCACGACGCGCATGACCGACTTCTTCAGCTGCTTGTCGGTCCCGAAGAGCTCGATCGTGTTCCCGTAGCTCTTCGACATCTTCCGGCCGTCGATCCCCGGGACGATGGCGGTCTCCTCCATGATCCGCTCCTGGGGGATCACGAGCGCGCCGCCCTCGCCGGTCTCCGGGTCGAAGTCCTTGCAGTACGTCTGGTTGAACTTCACGGCGATGTCCCGCGCCAGCTCGACGTGCTGCTTCTGGTCCTTCCCCACCGGGACCACCTCGCTCCGGTAGAGCAGGATGTCCGCCGCCATGAGCACCGGGTAGGCGAAGAGGCCGAAGTCGACTTCGCGTCCCTCGTCCTTGGCGGCCTTGTAGGCGTGGGCGCGGTTCAGAAGCCCCATGGGCGTCACCGAGCCGAGGATCCACATGAGCTCGCTGATCTCGGGCACGTCGGACTGGACGAAGAGCGTGCAGCGCTCGGGGTCCAGACCGAGCGCCATGTAGTCGAGCGCCGCCCCGAGGGTGTAGTCGCGCATCGTCTCGGCATCGCGGACGCCATCGAGCGCGTGGAGGTCCGCGATGAAGTAGAAGCCGTCGCCGTCGTCCTGCAGGTCGATCCACTGGCGGATCGCACCGAAGTAGTTGCCGAGATGCGGCCGGCCGGTCGGCTTGAGTCCGCTGAGGATGCGCATGGAGCCCAAGGTACGGACCGCGCCCTGGGGCGTTACGGCTTTTCCCTACCCGGCGACCGCTACTCGAACGTCTCGTTGCGGACGACCGACGGACGCATGAAGAGGATCAGCCCTTGTGCGTTCCGGCGGGTCTTGCGGGCGTTGTAGAAGAGCCCGCCCACCGAGGACAGCTCGACGGAGATGAAGGGCACCGGCGGCTCGACCGGGTCGAACGGGTCTTCCCGGAAGACCTCGCCGTCGGGCGAGAACGTCGTCCGCGAGCGCGGGTCGACCGTGATCGGATCGAGCACGTAGACGGTTCCGCCCGGCGTGGTCACCGTGGGGAAGACGTCGACCGTGCCCGCGAAGGGATTGCTGATGTCGATCCAGTTCCGTGTGCCCGAGATCGTCGTGGTCTGCGTCGGGATGTTCGTCACGTTCACGCGCGTGCTCAGGCGGGAGCTGCCGTTGCGGATCATGAAGAACTGCTCGAAGACGGAGTCGTAGATCCGCATGCTCGTGTTCACCTCGCGGGGCGAGGTGATCGTGAACGTGAGCTGGTCGAGGGCCGGAACCGTGTCGAGATCGGGGAAGACGCCGTCGAAGGGGCTGAACTCGCCGTCGTCGAGCCCGATGCAGTCGATCGTCCGCTCGCGATAGAACTTCGTCTGGAAGCCGCGGAGCACGAGCTGACGCGGGGTCGGAAGGAGCTCCGTCCCGTCGGCCGCCGTGATGCTGTCGAGCGTCACGACCTGCCCCGACCCCGTCGGGTTCGAGACGACCAGTGCGAAGTCGTGGGCGTTGCCGCCGAAGTCGAAGCCGTAATCGACGTCGAATCCGAGCGCCTGGACCGCGGTGACCGAGTCCACCCCCTCGACGAGGCGACGCTCGGTGAGGACCGACGACTGGACTTCCTTCACGGAGACCGACGTCATCGCGACACCCGGTCCGACACCCGTCGCCGTAACGACGACCTGACCGACGAAGCCAAAGAACGGGACGGAGGTCGTGGTCGCCGAGCCAGGCAGTGTGTCGACCGAGTCGACGCCCAGGGACACCCCGTCGAAGCTGAACACCTCGACGTCGTACGTCACCGGCACGCCGCTGTTGTTGATGATCTGGTAGCTCTGGGCAAAGGGCGAGAGAGACGTCGCGATCGGGCCCTCACGGAACGTGGCACCGGCCTCGGACGACTCGTTGAGCGTGTTGAAGCGGTCGATGTAGGTCGTCACGCGGCCAACCGCGGGCCCGGGCGACGTGTCGATCAGGAGCCAGCCGCCGACGTGGAGCAGGCCCAGGCCGCCGAGATAGTCCTCGACCGGGGCACGGACCTCGCCGTTGGCCGGGATCTCGACCGCGACGGGGCCGGTGATGCTGCCGAGCGCGGTGAACGCGGAGATCTCGACCTCGGTGTCGGTGTTCGTGAGGTTCTTGAGCCCGATGACCTCGTTCTCGAAGATCGGATCGAGATAGGGGATCGCGTAGAAGACCGCCCCGAACGAGATGCCCTGGCTGCCGGTACCGTCCTTGCCGCTACCGCACGCCGCCAGGGGCAGGACGGCGAGAATCAGGGCCACGAGGGCCAGACGGGTCACGCGTCGCATCTAGTGGGGCCTCCTTCGCCGCCGAAACCACCCAAGGTTGATCCTGCCCCCGTCCGTCGACGGCGGCAACCTCCCACGCCTCTGATTCGGTGCATTCTGAACCGTGCTGTGGCGGATTCGTAGTTTGTTCGTCGTGGCGGGGCCCGGACGTTCTCGCGGGCATCGGCTCGCGATCCGCGAGTTCCCGGCCAACCCCCACCCCGTGCGGACGTAGACAGATAGAGACGAATGAAGGAGGTGTCGATGCGCTGGTCCCGACGTGCTCTCGGAGCGGCCCTCCTCCTCGCCACCCTCGTTGCTGCTCCGGCGGCCCACGGCGGCGAGCCGTCCCCCCCGTCGGCCGCCGACGTCGTCGTCCGGGGGAGCCGAGACCTCGGCCACGCCCTGGAGGTCGCCCTGCAGCCCGCGATCGGCGCCGCCCGCCCCGTGGCACTCGTGGTCGACGTCACGGAGAACACCCAGCGCGCCCGGTCGACGCTCGAAGCGGCGCTCCGCTCGCTTCGGCTGGAGACCGGCGGAGGCTGGCACCTCGGCCGTCTCGGCGAGCGGGTCGGCGAGCGCGCTCCCGCGCCCCTCGCCCTCGCGTTCCGCGTGAAGCAGGTGCTGGCGCAGCCGACGCCCGTCGTATCGACGATGGACGCGCTGCGGGACTCGGTGCGCTCGGCCCCGCAGGGAGCCGTGATCGTCTACCTCGCCGACTGGCACTTCGAGGACGAGGCGGGCCTGAAGGGCCTCGTCGCGACGCTCCGGCGCGGGAACAAGACGCTCTCCGTGATCGGCTCGGAGGCAGCGTTCGGTCGCGCCTGGAACGACGGGATCAAGAACGGGATGGACCGCGTCGACC
>JARFPS010000249.1 GCA_029288175.1 Miltoncostaea sp.
GAAATGGGCGGCGCCGGCGGCAGCGTCGCCAGATCGAGCATGGGCGCGTGCACCATGTGTGCACCAGCCTGGCTCTGCAGGCTGCAGCGTGATGCAGTTCGTTGCAGTCGAAAGAGCCCTCTGGCAGGGCGTTCTGCAGTCAGGTGCAGTTAGGTGCAGCGGTCGAGACGGGACTCATAATCCCAGGGTCGCAGGTTCGAGTCCTGCCGCGCCCATCGAAACCTCATTGGGTAGATGGGGACTCCCGCAGGGAAGCGGTTCTCGCGTGCGAGGCATCTATCGGGATGCGCTGACCTGGCCGGCGGTCCTCGCCGCTCGGGATGCGGCAAGGACCCGACACCTGCGGTAACCCCCAGTCCATCGACTGCTTGACGGCCGTCGCGCTCCGGGTCATGTTGACCTCCCGACCGAACGAGAGCACATGGGCCTGAGCAGATCGCCCAGCTTCTCTCCCCGCCGCGCACGGCGCGGTGATGGTCCCGGTCGGACCCGCGACAGCGGCCACACGGGGCGCCGCCAGCCGTCGCGCCGCCCTGGGTGCGACTCGATCGCAGGGCCCGGCACAGCCCCGCAGGGCCGCCCACCGCGGGTGAACCCAGGCACCCCAAGAGCGAGGAGAGATCGATGAAGTGGATCGCAGCAACCGTCGCACTGGGGTTGATGGTCGTGAGCCCGGCCGTCGCGAGTGGACCCATCAAGGCTCCGAGCCCGGCTGCACCGGATGGCTTCTCCTTCTTCAGCTACCTCGGGGCGTTCGAGAGGCAGCAGATGAAGGACATGACGCGCACCGAACGGGAGGTGGACCGCTGGTTCGCGGCGCCCGTGGACAGCAAACGAGAGAGGCGGGTCGTTCGCAACCACCGGCGCGCGGTGACGAAGGTGCGAGCCAACGCCCGGGCGATGGCCAGAGACCTCGCGGGTCTCAACGGGTGTCAGGCTGATCTGGTCCGGTCCCAGTCGATCCTTGCGCGAGCGCATGTCGCGCGCTCGAACGCGCTCGGGTCCACCAACCTGGCCAAGCTGGTCCTCGTCGAGCGGTCGATCGGTTTCCAGTGGGGCCGCTTCGACGGGCTGGCCGTCCAGACCGCCGTCTGCCTGGCCGAGCAGGGCTGGCAGTTCCAGGCGTCGGCCTGAGGTCGCCGGCGCGGGGGCGGCCTCGGTGAGGTCGCCCCACCCGCTGGGCACGGCAGCTCCCGCTGGTCGCGCGTACCGTGCGTGCACCGGCCCTCGCCCCACCCGCTCATTCGGGCTCAGTTCCGCTCGGCCGAGAACCCCGGGGTCTTCCTCAACGTCGCACAGCCTGCTGCAGAACCCCGGAGTGGACTCATGATCCGAGGTCCGCAGGCTCGAGTCCTGCCACGCCCATCGAAACCCCCTTGGGCTT
Source organism: Miltoncostaea sp. (assembly GCA_029288175.1). Classification (GTDB taxonomy): domain Bacteria; phylum Actinomycetota; class Thermoleophilia; order Miltoncostaeales; family Miltoncostaeaceae; genus JARFPS01. The sequence goes on from JARFPS010000249.1 coordinate 1,385, forward strand.
CTGGGGAGTCCCATCGCACGCGAAGCGGCCCTCCGGCCCCCTCGCCCGACCGGCAACAGCCAGATGCCTTGCTCCGGCTCAGCGCCGGCCCGCAGGCAGGCGCCCTAGCCTGCCTCTGACCACAAGAGCTCGTGTACCGAGACCGGCTCCGGGAAGCCCTTCAACCGCTCACTGCGCGGCGCACTGAAGCTGAAGGCCTTGCCGATTGCCAGATCGCGCACGACACCGGAGACGACGATCGTGCCCGGGCGCGCCAGGTCGCAGAGGCGAGCGGCCAGCTGCACCGCAGCGCCGAACAGGTCCTCGCCTTCGGTGACCGGCTCGCCCGCGCTCATCCCGAGCCGTACGCGCAAGGGGGCCTCCGGGTCCGCCGCGTTGTACTCCCCAAGCGCCGCCTGGATGCCCACCGCGGTGGCGAGCGCGGCCTGGACGGAGGAGAAGGAGGCCATGATGCCGTCGCCGGTGTGCTTGACGATCCTCCCGCCCTCATCCGTCAACGCCTGACGGATGATCTCGTCGTGGATGCGGATCAGCCGCATGGCGCCATCGTCACCGAGCCGCTGCGTCAGGTCGGTCGAGCCCTCGATATCCGTGAAGAGGATCGTCCGGAAGGCGCTTTCGGCCTCCCGGCCGACCTGGCTCGGGTCCTCGACGTTCCCGAGGAACTGCTCGACTGCACCCTGCTCGACCGGGATGACCTCGCTGGGGAGCCCCCCGTGTGCGTCACGGTGCGCCGCCCGGACCGCCTCGGCGCTCGGCGCCTCCACAAGGCAGAACGTCGCCTGGCGTTGGTAGTCGAACCAGTATGCGGTGAACCTGACGCCGTGTCGGTCTTGGGTCTCGAGGTCGCTCAGGTGCGCCGCGGCCACATCCGCGGCGCTCGTGGACCCCGAGAGGTCGTGACGATCCATGTAGAGACCCATCGCTCTCCCCCCAAGCTCGGCCAGTCCGCGAAGGCAATCGTAGTCCCCTGCGGAAGGAAGGCGGCTCGACGGAGCCGACGCTCCGAGATCGTCGCGGACACGCGCCGCGTCAGTTCCGATGTACGCAGGACGAAAAGGTCGGGAGATCACCCGCCGCCTCGTCGGCCTTCCGCCTGGCGGCAGCGGTGCGGCACGCGTGGCACGCCGCCGCGGGCGCCTCGGGCGACGCCGCTCACTCGGGCAGATCCTGACCGAGCACGAGGGCGACGATGACGAGCAGCGCCGTCAGCAGAGTGCCGGCGAGGGGTAGGAGGGACAGGAAGACGGCCACCGCGCGATCCTTGCCCTGAAAGATGGCGACCAGCCCGACGACGCCCCCGATCGGCGCGAGCACGTAGCCCAGCCCGGCCAGCGGCGTGAAGACCCCCGCCAGCATGAACAGGCCGTTCACCCCCAGGAGCACGACCCCGATCCCGGCGAGGGAAGCCGCCCACCGGCCGAGGTCGGTGGCCGGCAGGAAGCGAACCGAACGCCTGCCTCGGTCGGTCGCGACCGGCCCGGTCGGTGCGCTCTGCATGTCGGGGCTCCCGATACGGCGTTGCGGCTGAGCGTCCATGCTCGGGTGGCCCGGCCTCGACGACATCCGTGGACACCGGTACCCGCGCTTCGGTGTTGCCGTGCCCTCATGGAAGGAACGCGCGTCCGACGGAGCCCGGGCACGCGGTCTTGCCGCCCCGGGCCCCGAGCCATACGGCCTGGGGCACAACCTCGGGGCGGCTCGGTGTCGGCGAGGTCCGATGAGGCGGCGAGGAGTCTCGCCGCGGTGACGGGCGCCTGCGCCGATCGGCCCGGCGGTCCGCCGTGGGCCGCGGGAAGACCGGGGTGCGGTGGGCCAGAGAGCGGATCCGCATCGGCCAGACGCCGGGTACCGCCTCTCGCCTCGGTGCGATTCGGGACGATCCGATTGCCGGCACCCGAGGGCTGGTAGCGTCGGACTGAAATCGGCGCAGCGGCGCTGGGGGCGGTGCTGGAAAGATGATCGACGAGAGCCTGATCACGGACCACTACAGCCACGGACGCCTGCTCGATGACATCGAGGCGGGCCTCACGACGCTGGGCAAGTCGCCCCGGACCGCCGAGGTCGACGACCTGGCACCGGTTGACGAGGTCCACATCGGTGGGCGCCTCGCCACGGAGGCCTTTCTCGATCAGCTGGACATCGGCCCCGGCGACCACGTCCTGGACGTGGGGTGCGGCCTCGGTGGAGCGAGCCGCTTCGCGGTGGAGCGCTACGGCTGCCGCGTCACCGGGGTCGATCTGAGCGAGGAATACGTCGAGGTCGGAACGGTCCTCAACTCCTGGGTGGGGCTGGCAGGCCGCGTCCGACTGGAGGCAGCGGACGCGTCGGACACGCCGTACCCGGACGCCGAGTTCGACAAGGCGTACATGCTCCATGTGGGCATGAACATCCCCGACAAGATCGCGCTCGCCACCGAGCTTCATCGGGTGCTGACGCCGGGCGGAGTGCTCGGCGTCTATGACGTCATGCGCGTCGGCGAGGGCGAGCTCGACTTTCCCGTGCCGTGGGCGAGCACTCCCGACGCCAGCGCCGTCGCGCGACCCGAGGACTACCGGCGCGCCCTCGCGCAGAGCGGGCTTCGGGTGACGGCCGAACGGAACAGAGCCGCGTTCGCCGAGCGGTTCTTCACCGACCTCCAGGCGGCGGCGGCCGGCGCCGCCGGACCTCCGCCTCTCGGGATCCACCTTCTGATGGGGGAGACCGCCGCGACCAAGGTCGCCAACATGATCGAGAACATCGCCAAGGGGCGAATCGCACCGGTCGAGCTCGTCGCAGTGAAAACGGGCCACTAGCTCGACGTACGGGCGGGGGGTTCACTCGACAGGCCGCAGGTTCAGGCCCTGCCTCGCCTATCGGAGCCCCCGCGGGGCACGTGCCCCGCGGGAACGTGGCGATCGATCGGTCCGGATGGAGCACAGCGCCCGCCCCGGGACTATTGTGATCGGTCCAAATCGATTCGCGAACGGGGGGTGCACGATGCAAGGACTGTCGATGGTGGGAACGACGCTGCCGGCAGGCGATCTCAATCGCGCCCGGGCGTTCTACCGCGATGTGCTGGGACTCGAGCCCGACGAGGTCTCCGAGACCGGCTCGCTGCGCTACAGCGCCGGCGACACGGGCTTCATGCTCTTCGCCTCGGCCGGCGAGCCGTCGGGCACGCACACCCAGATGGCCTTCCAAGTCGACGACATCGAGGCCGCCGCCGCGGAACTGCGGGCCAATGGCGTCGTGTTCGAGGACGTCGAGGGTCTTGAGCAGGTCGACGGCATCGCCGATCTCGGCGGCACGCGTGGCGGCTGGTTCAAGGACAGCGAGGGCAACATGCTGGCGGTCGTCCAGATGCCCGAGTAGACACACGACAGGACCCGCCGACCGCAAAAGAGCACTCCCGCCCTACCCACCAACCATCGCCGAGGGTCTCGGCGAGGGTTGGTGGGACTTCACTCCCTGCCGTCGCGGCCGGGCGGGCGATCAGCCGAGGGCGGCCGAGCCGATCGAGCCGGGGCGGAACTGCTGCTCGGTCAGCCCCTGAGTGATCCGGTCGACGACCCGGTTGGCGATCGTGATCGCCTGCTGGCTGCGTTGACGAGTACGCCTCAACTGTTCCGAGTCGAGCGTGATCTCGCCACCGGCGGGGAGCGGACCGATCTCGAGAGCGGCCCCCGGGACGGGGACCGAGGGCGGGAGCGGCGCCAGGGCCGCGAGACCGGGATAGAGCGGCCGATCGCCGACGCGCGCGGTCGACGCGAGGTTGCCGCCGGTCAGACCCTGGATACGGGCCTCCGTGGCCCGCGCCCGCGCCAGCAGGGCCCGTGAGATGCGGTCGTTGATGCGCACCTGGCGCAGCGTCACGGCGAACCGGGCCCTTTGCTTGCTGCTCCGCTCGACCCTCAGCGGCCGGGGGCGGGGCGGGCCGACCCGCTCCGGAGCGCCCCCGGTCCAGCCGATGCCGGCCTGAAACGCCCTGGGCCCGAAGGCCCCGCCGCAGAGATCGCTCGGCACGATGCCCTGATCGATCCATGCGTTGGCGGCGTTGAGGCGGCGCAGGGCCGCCGAATCCGTCCTCTGCTGGATGGCCAGGGCTCGGGAGGTGAGCTCGATGGCGCGCCGGGGGGTCGCCCGCCTCGTGGGCGCCTCGTTGCAGACCGTTCCGGGCGGCGGAACCGGTGACGTGTGGGAGCCGCCGCCGGGGTCCGCCGTCGTCCCGACGCCGGTCAGCCCGACCGGCGTCGGCGAGCCGGGGTCGCTCGACAGGATCCGAAGCTGAGCCGAGGCGGCGCCAGCCCGCTCCGGATCGAACGCGATACCGACCACGCACCCCTGGCCGGACCGGAGCGCGAGCCCCCCACAGGCATCCGACGTGACGGCGAAGGCGTCCGCGTCCGGCCCGACGATCTGCGGAGTCATCACACGCAACGTACCGGTGCCCGTACTGCGGACGGTGATGGCCTGAGACGCGCTCGGCCCCGCACCGACGAAGCGTCCGCCGAAGGCGGCCACCGGGGGCTCGACCGAGGCGGTCAGCGTCGGGGTGATGGCCAGGCCCAACGGGTCGGCGGCGGCGGCGATCGGTGAACCGAGGGCGTCGGTGGCGAGGTCGATCGGAACCAGCGCCTCGGACGTCAGCGCCGTGACGTAGGCGGTGCCACCACCCGGGGCCATCGCGATGGCGCGAGGACCACCGGGGAACGCGATGTCGGCGTCCGGGGTGTCGGTCGCCAGATCGATGGGTGTCAGATCGTCGGAACCCCCGTTCACGACGTACGCCCTGGCGCCGTCCGGCGTGATCGCGATGGCGCGGGGACCGGCCCCGACGGCGATTGGCGACCGCGGGGTCCGGGTGGCCAGGTCGATCGGCGTCGCCGTGTTCGCCGAGAAATCGGCCACGTAGGCGGAGGCGCCGTCCGGCGTGATCGCGATGGCGCGGGGACCGGCCCCGACGGCGATCGGCGTGCCGGGGGTGTTGGGGGCCAGGTCGATCGGGGTGACGGTGCCGGCGAGGAAGTTCGCGACGTAGGCCGATGCCCCGTCGGGGGTGATCGCGATCGCGCGCGGCCCGTCGCCCACCGCGATCGGCGTGCCGGGGGTGTTGGTGGCCAGGTCGATCGGGGTGACGTCGTCGTCGGCGTAGTTCGTCACGTACGCCGTGGCGCCGTCGGGGGTGACGGCGATCTCGCGGGGGGAGCGGCCCACGGCGATCGGCGTGCCGGGGGTGTTGGTGGCCAGGTCGATCGGGGTGACGTCGTCGGACGCAAGGTTGGCGACGTACGCCGAGGAGCCGTCGGGCGCCACGGCGACACCGAACGGGCCTGAGCCGACCGCGATCGGCGCGCCGGAGGTGTTGGTGGCCAGGTCGATCGGTGTGACCTGGTCCGAACTGAAGCTCGACACCAGCGCGGTGGGCGCGGCGGGCGCCCCGCCGGACCCCGCGCCGGCAACGAGCGCCGCCGCGACAAGACCCACGAGGAATACGGCCTTGGGCGAACCGAGACGAGGGACCGGAATCTGATCGAATCGTCCCATCGGCCGTCACCCTAGTGGCGGCGGCGGACCCCCCGTGCCGCCTCGCTCAGGCCCCGTCACCCTCCGCGTTGATCTCGATGACGTGCCGGTCGGGGTCGAGGATGAAGATCTGCGGGAAGCCGGCGACCGGAGCGGGGCTGGCCCGCATCAGCATGGGATCGTCGGCGTCGAGGTCCTCACGGAAGCCATGCGCGAGGAGGTGCTGCCGCATCGCCTCGTATCCGGGCACGCGCAGCGCGAAGTGGTGGTCCTTTCCGTCCACCCCGCCGGCGCGCAGCGTCGGCCGGTCGTGGACGATCAGGTGGAGTTGCTGCTCGGCCCCCACCGCGAACCACGCCCCCTCGAACGGGAAGTCGGGGCGCGGGAGCGGGGCCAGGCCGAGCACCTCGCGGTAGAAGCGCACGGAGCGTTCGAGGTCCGTGACGGGCAGGCTGACGTGGTGAAGGCGCGTCGGGACCCTCTGATCGATCTGACGTGGATCCCCGGCCATGGTCGTCCCTTCGCGCGCTCTGCGTCAGAGAACCTCTCATGAACGGACGCGCTCAGTCGGCCGCGGGCCCCGTCGTCGCCGTGTCGTCGGCGGGCAGCGCGGGCTGCGGTCCGAAGGCGGCGCACGGGCTGTCCTCGGTCAGCGTGTAGTCGCCACTCTCAGGGTCGGCATACCCGGGGTCGGCGCGGACGTTGTCGAACCGCTCGTAGCCGTCGGCGCCGCTGAAGGATCCTTGGCGGCCACCGTGGACGCAGTTGTTGTTCACGACGTTTCCGGTGCCCACCGGCCCCTCCCAGAAGACCTCCACATCGTGCTTGATCAGGGAGCCGGTGATGTTGTTGTTGGTGGCCGAGTTGCCCGAGCTGGCCGTGTCCTGGTCGCCCGCGAAGATGAGCCCACTTCCGTTGCCGTCGATGACGTTCCGGTCGACCACCGTGCCCCGGGCGTCGGGGAAGAGGTGGACGCCCCAGTCGGCGTTGTCGTAGATGTAGTTGTGGGAGATCACGAGGTCGCGCGAGGCGAGCGCGTACACCCCGTGGTCCAGGTTGGTCGCCGGAAGCCGCCCGCAGTCGTGGATGCGATTGCCGTAGAGGGTGATGTCCTGCGCGACGTGGACGTTGCTCCCGATCAGGAAGCACGAGCGGCCGGCGTGGTCGTTGGACACGTCGTTGTCGGAGAACGTGATCCGCTGGCCGTAGACGTAGGGGCTGGTGAGCTGCCCCGCCGTGCTGCCGTCGAGCACCAGTCCGTCGATCACGAGATCGTGCGCGGTGTCCGTGACCACAAGGCGACCGCGGATCGTGGCGCGCTCGGCTCCCGGCGCCGTCGTGAGCACCACGGGGCGGCCGGGCGTTCCGGCGCGGTCGATCCTGATGGTCTCCGAGAAGACCTCGCCCGCCGCGAGGCAGCCGACCTGGCCCGGCCGGAGCATCGACACCAGCCGCTGAGCGGTGCGCACCGGCGCCCGCTCGGTGCCGGCGGCACCATCGGCACCGGCGGCCGACGCAAAGCGGTCGCAGGCCCCGACCACCGGCGCCTCGGCC
>JARFPS010000270.1 GCA_029288175.1 Miltoncostaea sp.
GAAGCGGGCAAGACGGCCGACATCCTGCGGGCCGAGCACCCCGCGCCCACCACGTTCGTCAACATCTCCTTCACGGAGGGCATCGAGGGAAGCAACTCCCTCATGATCTCCATCCGGGACGCCTCGATCGTCGCCGACCTCATGATGGGCGGCGCGGGGGAGCCCGCCGAGGAGCTCAACGAGATGCACACCTCGGCGGTGGCCGAGGCCATGAACCAGATGATGGGCGCGGCGTCGACCTCGATGGCCGAGCTGGTGGGGCGCCGCGTGGACATCTCGGCCCCCGAGGTCGAGGTCCTGGACCTCGATGCCGAGGACTCGCCGCTGAGCGGCGAGCTGTTCGAGGGAGTGTTCGTCGAGGTCGCGTTCACGATGACCGTCGGCGATCTGATCGAGACGCAGATCATGCAGATCATGCAGCCGGCGTTCGCCCAGGACCTGGTGGCGAGCCTGCTTCAGCCGTCGGTCCCCGAGCAGGCGCCCGCCGCCGAGCCGTCGGTGGAAGCAGCCCCGGCCCCGGAGGCCGCGGCCCCTCCCGCCGAGCCCGCGCCGCCGGCCGAGCCGGCCGCCAACGCGCCGCTCGCCCATCCGGTGACCTTTCCGGCGCTCGAGCCGGCCGGCGCCTCCGGAGCCCCGGGCGACATCGCGCTGCTCATGGACGTGCCGCTCAGCGTCACCGTCGAGCTGGGGCGCACCGAGTTGCGCATCCGCAACGTTCTCGACCTCGTGCCCGGATCGATCATCGAGCTCGACCGCCTGGCCGGAGAGCCGGTGGATGTGCTGGTGAACGGCAAGAACATCGCCCGCGGCGAGGTCGTCGTCATCGACGAGGAGTTCGGCGTGCGGATCACCGACGTCACGACGCCGGCGAGCAGGCTGACGAGTCTCGCCGAGGCCTGACCCGACCCTCAAGCGTCCCCCGCCAGTGCCGATACCTGGCCAGGAACCCCACTCGGAACGAGGTCCCGCGTATGTCCACAGTCTTGGTCGTTGACGACGCCGCGTTCATGCGGATGATGATCAAGAACATCCTCACGGAGGGTGGCTTCGAGGTTGTCGGCGAGGCGGAGAACGGCTCTCAGGCCGTCGAGATGTACAACGAGCTGAAGCCGGATCTGACCACCATGGACATCACCATGCCCGAGATGGACGGGCTGGCGGCTCTCAAGGAGATCCGCGGCACCCACCCCGAGGCCTGCGTCGTGATGTGCTCGGCGATGGGTCAGCAGTCGATGGTCGTCGAGAGCATCCAGGCCGGAGCGCGCGATTTCATCGTGAAGCCGTTCCAGGCCGACCGCGTCCTGGAAGCGATTCAGAAGGCGCTCGCCTAGCTCCACCCCCCTTTGACCGGCCCGAGGGCCGGTCCGCGATACCAGCGTGAACCGCCCCTACCCAGGGCACGGATTGCCGACCACCCTTTGGCGCCGGACGCGCCTCTCGCCCGCAGGGCGCGCCTGCGCCTGGGCGCTCGTGGTCGTGCTCGCGGCGCTGGCCCTTCCGGCGCTCGCCGCGGCCCAGGCGGCCGACCCCGAGTCGCAGCCCATCCCCGAGGGCAGCAGCGCGCCGACCGTCATCGCCGAGGGCAGCGCCGGATCCGGCCTGCGCCTGATCATCGGCCTGGCCGTCGTGATCGGTCTGATCGCCGCCGTGTGGTGGGTCCTCAAGCGCGTTCAGCGCAACCGCTTCCCCCAGGGCGAAGAGGGGGGAGAGGTCGTCTCGGTGATCGCGACGACGCCCCTCGGCCCGAACCGCGCACTGCACCTGATCGAGGTCGCCGGCGAGCTGGTGCTGGTGGGCGCGACCGATCACGGCATCGCGCCGATCGCGCGGATCACGGGAGATCCGACCCGTGACGCGCTCGAGGTCGGCACGCCCGAGATGGCCACGCCGGGGGTGCCCACGGCCTTCGACCCGCGAGGCCAGGTCACGGATGCCTCCGAGGGCCGCCTGGTCGACCGCCTGCGGGCGCTGACGGCGCGATGAGGAGCCCGACCGTCGGCATCCTGGCGCCCGCCGTGCCCGTCATCCGGGCGCAGATCGCGCCGCTCCTCCCGAAGCCCACCCGCAGCCGGCGCGCGCGGTGGATCCGGATCTTCCTGGTCGCCCTGCCCTTCCTGATCGCCTTCGGCGCCCTCGCGGTGCCCGCCGCGGCCAGCGCTGCGCCCGGCATCAACCTCAACCTCGAGAACGGCGAGGACGGGGGAGTCTCGACGGCGCTTCAGCTGGTCGCGCTGCTGACCGTCCTGACCCTGGCGCCCTCGATCCTGATCATGATGACCAGCTTCACGCGGATCATCATCGTGCTCGGATTCGTGCGGAACGCCCTGGCGACCCCTCAGATCCCGCCCAACCAGGTGCTCGCCGGCATCGCCCTCTTTCTGACGTTCTTCATCATGGCGCCCACCTTCGGGCAGATCAACGAGGACGCCATCCAGCCTCTGCTCAACGACGAGATCACCGAGCAGGAGGCCATCGACCGCGCGGAGGCGCCGATCCGCGAGTTCATGTTCCGGCAGGTCGACCAGAGCGACCTGGAGCTGTTCGTCTCGCTCACCAGCGAGGAGCGGCCGGAGACCCGCGCGGACGTCCCGACCCATGTCCTGATCCCCGCCTTCGTCATCAGCGAGGTCAAGACGGCATTCGAGATCGGGTTCCTCATCTTCATCCCGTTCCTGATCATCGACATGGTGATCGCCTCGACGGTGATGAGCATGGGCATGGTGATGCTGCCGCCGGTGATCATCTCCCTGCCGTTCAAGATCCTGCTGTTCGTGCTCGTCGACGGGTGGGATCTCGTCATCGAATCCCTGGTCAGGGGGTTCTTCTGATGGCCCGGGGCGATCGCTGAATGGACCAGGCCGAGGTCATCGAGGTCGGCTCCAAGGCCATGTGGGTCACCATCCAGCTCGGTCTGCCCATCCTCGGCGTGAGCCTCGTGGTGGGGCTGATGGTGTCGGTGTTCCAGGCCGTCACCCAGCTCCAGGAGCCCACCCTCACCTTCATCCCGAAGATCCTCGCGGTCATCGTGGTGATCGTCGTCGCGGGCCCGTGGATGCTCAACACGCTGCTCGACTTCACGATCGACCTCTGGAGCGGCATCCCCGACATCGGGAAGGACTAGTGCCCCGCCGGCAAGCGCTCACCGCGTTCTGCCTCGCCGCAGACCTCCGCCCGACGGCGGGCAGCAGGCCGCCCGTCTCCCGCGTCCTCGACCATCGCCATCGGCCCCACCATGGCCATGGTGCTGCGTCCTCGGCGCGTGGGGTTCTCGCGGGCAGACCACGGCAGCGCCTCCCTGCGGGGCACGTGGCCGCCGGGCTTCACGCGAGCCCGGGCTAGGGCGCCGTGGATCAGCTGCTGCTCCAACTGCAGCCGCAGGCGCTCATCTTCGTGCTCATCGCCACGCGGATCTCGGCGATGGTGGCCGTCGCCCCGGTGCTGAGCTCGCGCACGGTGCCGGTGCGGGTCAAGGCCGGCATCGTCATCCTGCTCAGCATTCTGTCGCTGCCGCTGGTGGGCGACGGGGGAGGCCCGGTGCCGACCGGCGTCCTCGACTTCGCGATGCTGGCCTTCAAGGAGGCCGTCATCGGGTTCGCGTTCGGCCTGATCCTTCAGTTCCTCTTCGCGGGGATCCAGACGGCGGGGTCGTTCATCGACATCAACGCGGGCTTCGCGATCGCGCGGACCATCGACCCCACGTCCGGGTTGAACCTCACGATCCTCGGGCGCTGGTACAACCTGATCGCGGTCTCGGCCTTCCTCGCCGTCGGCGGCTTGGAGTGGACGGTCGCGGGCGTGGTCAGGAGCTTCGCCCTGGCTCCGCCTCTGGCCACCGCCGATCTCGGCGTGATCATCACCGGGGTCATCCAAGCCTCCGACCAGATCCTGCTGGTCGGCCTGCAGGTGGGAGCCCCGCTCATGGCGTCGCTGCTGGTCACCGACGTGGTGCTCGGGCTGCTGTCGCGGGCTGTGCCTCAGATGAACGTCTTCCTTGTGGGGCTGCCGCTGAAGATCGTCGTGGCCCTGGCGGGCACCGCCCTGCTCATGCCGGTCTTCGTGCGCTACCTGAACGATCGCACCGGGGTCATGTTCGAGGGCATCTCGGAGCTGATCCGCGCAGCGGGCGGCGGATGAGCCGTTTGCGGGACGCGTTGCTCAACCGGGCGCCGTCTCCGTCCGAAGAGCAGGGGTGATGGCCGCCGCCCGAGTGCTCGTCTGCGACGACTCCGCCCTGTTGAGGTCGGTCCTTCGCGACACCCTCGACGGCGCCGGCCTCGACGTCGTCGGGCATGCGCGCGACGGAACGGAGCTGGTCGAGGCGGTGAAGCGCCATCAGCCCGATGTGGTGACGCTGGACGTCGAGATGCCCGGCATGAACGGCGTCGAGGCGCTGAGGGCCCTGATGGCGGAGCGGCCGACGCCGGTCGTGATGGTCTCGTCGCTGACCGAGTCGGGCGCGGCCGTGACCGCCGACGCCCTGGCCGCGGGCGCGGTCGACGCGTTCTGCAAGCCGTCCGGCTCCCGGGGGGTCACCGGGTGGAACGGCGTCGCCGACGAGCTCGTTGGCAAGGTGCGGGCGGCCGCCGGCGTGAGCCCCGGCCGCCTCGGCAGGCGCACCAGCACCCCCGCGACGGCGGCCCGTCCCAGGGCGGCCGGAACGACCTCGCCCCTGGTGGTCATCGCCACCTCCACCGGCGGTCCGAGGGCGCTGGCGTCGCTGATGCCCGCGCTTCCCGCCGAGCTCGGGGCAGGCGTGCTGATCGTGCAGCACATGCCCGAGGGGTTTACCGAGGGCCTCGCGGCGCGACTCGACCGCGAGAGCCGGATCTCCATCCGCGAGGTGGGGGGCCGGGAGCCGATCGCCTCCGGCCGCGCGCTGCTCGCGCCGGGCGGTCGTCATCTCGAGGTGCTCCGCCGGGGTGAGGTCGGGCTGAGCGACGCGCCGCCGATCGGCGCGCTGAGGCCGCGGGCCGACATCACGCTCGAGACCGCCGCCAAGGTCTACGGCGACCGTCTCGTGGTCGCCGTGCTCACCGGTATGGGCAACGACGGCGAGGCCGGATGCCGGGCCGTGAAGAAGGCCGGTGGCACCGTCCTGGTCGAGGATCAGAACTCGTGCCTGGTCTGGGGCATGCCCCGCGCCGTGCAGGAGGCGGGGCTGGCCGATGCGGCGCTGCCGCTCGAGGCGATGGCCGTGGGCATCTCGGAGGCGGTCGGCCGATAGTCCGTTAAGCGCCCGAGCGCCGAGGTCGATGAACCCGGTGATGGCGACGAGCGGTCTACAGACGGGTGCCTCGACGGGCGCCGCGCAAGACGAGTACGAGCGCTTCTGCGCCGGCATCGAGCGCCTGTGCGGCGTTGCCCTGGCGCACTACCGCCAGGGCCAGATGGAGCGTCGCCTCAGGACCTTCGCCGCCCGCAGCGGCTTCCACGACCTCGACAGCTACCTCGAGGCCCTGAAAAAGGACCCGAGCGCGCTCGAGAGCTTCCAGGACCGCATGACGATCAACGTCTCGGAGCTGTTCCGCAACCCCGAGCGCTTCAAGGAGCTGGAGCGGGACGTCATCCCACGGCTCGCATCGGCATCGTCGGGCCGCTTCAAGGCCTGGAGCGCGGGCTGCTCCTACGGCGCCGAGGCCTACACGGTGGCGATCCTGCTGTCCGAGGCCCGCGAGGTGTCCTCGTTCCAGATCGATGCCACCGACATCGACAAGGGCGTCCTCCAGCGCGCGGTGGAGGGTCGCTTCTCGCAGCAGGATCTGCGCAACGTGAGCCCCGACCGTCTGCGCCGATGGTTCGGCGACCAGGACGATGACGGCGGTCGGGCGGCCGACCGCTCGCTCGCCTCGTCCATCCGCTTCGGAGAGCTCAATCTGCTCAGCGACCGCTATCCGCAGGGGTGCGACCTGATCCTGTGCCGCAACGTCGTCATCTACTTCAAGGACGACGCGAAGGATCTGATCTACCGGCGCTTCTTCGAGGCGCTCCGGCCCGGCGGACTGCTGTTCGTGGGCTCGACCGAGCGCGTGGCCAACGCCGCGGAGATGGGCTGGGAGAAGGCCGGGACCTTCTTCTACGGGAAGCCCGAGTCCTGACGCCGCTCAGGCGGCGCTGACCGCCGGCGCCCGGGCCTCGGCGCGGTCGAGGTTCGTGAGCGCCCACCACGAGGCGCTGCCGATCAGCTCCGCCAGGCCCTGCACGAGCCACAGCCGCGTGCTCTGAAGCACCTGCACGTCGAGCGCTCCGGCCTGCACGTTGACCGTCGCCGTCAGCGACAGCTCGCCCACCTCCGGGAGGTCCTTGCCGACCCCCTGGCCGGGGCGCAGGCCGCGGCCGTGGAGGCTCACCCCGCCGACGCGGTCGAGCGGACCGAGCGCGGCGTCGACCGCCACGACCAGCCGATCCGATCCGTCGTCGAGCGCCGGGCCGAGGCGCTCGTCGAGGTTCAGGGCGTGGAGAGGGCTCTCCAGGGTTCCGATCACCTGGTCCTCGCCGCAGCCCAGGCGGCGCAGGCGCTCGCCCACGAGAGGTCCGAGCGCGTCGCCGGTGCTGCGGTCGGTGCCCACGCAGGCGAACACCACGGGCCGGTGGCGTCCGCCGTGCTCGATCAGTCGCTCCTCGACGGCGCGCGACAGGCGGGCGAGGGCCGTTTCGTCCTCAAATCGAAAGAGCTCAACATCCATCCCTCAAGCCTCGTCGTCGAAGGGCCGATCAGCGGTTCGCAGGGAGGACAGTAGGTCCGCAGCCCTGTGGGTGGACTGCCCGTATGGCTAGCCGGCCGGCGCCGATCGGGGGTTCACTGACTGTCCGCCCGGCTGGCTGGTCAAGGAGTGATTGTGGTCGACGCGTCTGAATACCTCGGGCTCTTCCTGGACGAAAGCCGGGAGCACCTCCAGGAGCTGAACGCATCGCTCCTGGACCTGGAGCGGGACTCGTCCTCCGAGGACGCGGTCGCGTCGATCTTCCGTGCCGCCCACACCCTCAAGGGCATGAGCGCGACGATGGGCTTCGAGGCGATGGCCCACCTCACCCACCGCATGGAGGAGGTGCTCTCGCTGTTCCGGGACGCGGAGCGCCCCGTCACGAGCGACGTGGTCGACGTGCTCTTCGCCTGTCTCGACACGCTCGAGTCGATGGTGGACGACATCGGCGAGGGCGGAGCCGGCCAGGCCGACACCGAGGAGTTGCTGGGCCGGCTCGCCGCCGCCGAGAGCGGCGGCGAGCCCGTCGCGGCGGCCGCGGAGGCCGCGGCGACCGTCGCGCCGGAGAAGGTCGACGACGAGAAGGAGGCGCCGGCCGACGAGGCGCCGGAGTCGACCGATGAAGACCCCGCGGAGTCGGACCCCGCCGAAGCCGTCGATGACCGTGCGCTGGGCGAGTACGAGCGTGTGCTCATCCAGGAGGCGCGGGCGCGAGGGGCCAACGCCGTGCGACTGCGATTCGGGTTCGCCGAGGACTGCCTGCTGCGCGCGGCGCGGGCTGCGATGGTCACCCAGACCGTCGAGGCCGCGGGCGACCTCGTGGCCGCCGAGCCGACCCTCGAAGAGCTGCAGAGCGAGGAACCGCCCGACGTCGTGACGCTCTGGGTCACGACGAAGGACTCTCCGGACGAGCTGGCCGAGGCCGTGGGCGCCGTCAGCGAGATCAACAGCGTCACGGTCGATGCCGTCACCGACGCGGAGGCCGACGCGCCGTATGGCGAGGAGGTGTCCGCCACGGATGCCGGTGAGACCACCCCGCCCGCCCCCGAGGCGTCGAAAGCCGCTCCGTCCTCCTCCGCGAGCGCGCCCGAGGCGGCGGGCGGCTCCGGCCCGGCCGGCGGCCCCGCGG
>JARFPS010000092.1 GCA_029288175.1 Miltoncostaea sp.
AGCCGGTTGCTGAACACCGTCAGCGTGATCGTGTCGTAGCGCAGCAGAACCACGGCGCCGAAGTCGCTCGCCACGTAGAGGAACACCAGGAGCGCGCCGGCCAACACGGACGGGCCGGCGAGCGGGATCAGGACCTGGCGCACCAGGGCAAGGGGGCCGCCGCCGTGGATGCGGGCCGCGTCCTCCAGGCTGGCGGGGATCTGGCGAAAGCGCGCGGCCGCCAGCAGGTAGACGAAGGGGTACGTCAGCAGCGTGAGCACGGCGAAGGCTCCGGCGAAGCCCGACACCGAGCGGCCGGGCAGGCCGGTGATCTCGGGGATCAGGCCGCCCGGGGAGAAGGCCGCGATGAACGCGAAGGCGCCGATGAACGACGGGATCGCAAGCGGCAGCACGAGCAGCACGGCGAACGCGCGACGCCCGGGCAGATCGGTGCGGGCCACCAGCCACGCCGCGAGCGAGCCGATCAGCGCGGCCGCGGCCGAGACGGCGAGCGAGAGCGCGAGCGTGCGCCAGAGCGGGCCGAGCGCGTCGGAGCCCGCCAGCGCGTCGAAGAACCCCCCGCTCAGGTTGCGGACGATCAGGTAACCGAGCGGCGCCGCGAACGGGATCGTGAGGACGATCACCGCGGCGGGCAGCCACGGCCGCCCGGGGGCGGGCCCACCCCGGATCATGGGCTACTGCAGGCCGCTGTCGCGGATGAGGACCGCTGTGCCCCGCAGATCGGTCCCCTCCGAGACGTCGAACGCAGGAGGCCGCAGATCCTCCAAGGGCGTGACCTCGACCGGCGGATCCACGCCCGGCCTCAGTGGGTACTCGAAGGTCTCCTCGGCGAAGTAGGTCTGAGCGTCCTCCTGGAGCAGGAACTCGATGAACTCCTGCGCCTCCTCGGGCCGGTCGGTGCCCCGGACCACGCTCGCGCTCGATGCGATCACCAGGCCGCCGGTGTCGCCCGCGGCGAAGCCGTGGTTGCGGCTGGGCAGGCTCGGGTCCTCTTCGAGGAAGCGGAAGTTGTAGTAGTGGTTGACCAGGCCCATGGGCACCTCGCCGCGACCGACCGCCTCGACGATGGCGTTGTTGTTCGCATACGCCGGCGCCTGGTTCGCGGCCATGCCCGCCAGCCATTCCTCGGCCGCCTGCTCGCCGTCGATCTGGCGCATGGCGGTGACGAAGTCTTGGAAGCTGCCGTTCTCCGGGGCGACCGCGACCTCGCCGCGAAAGCGATCGTCGGTCAGATCGAACACGCTGTCGGGCAGCTCGTCGGCGTCGACCAGATCCGAGTTGTACACCAGCACCCGCTGGCGACCGCTCACCCCGACGTACAGGCCACCCTCGTCGCGGAAGCGCGGGTCGACGATCTCCAGCGTCTCGGCCGCGACGGCGTCGAGCCGATCGTTGGCGGCCAGGAAGGCCACCGCGCCGGGGCTCTGGCTGTAGAACACGTCGGCCGGCGTGTTGTCGCCCTCCTCCTCGATGAGGAGCGCCAGGTCGCCGCTGCTGCCGTAGCGCACGTCGACCTCGATGCCGGTCTCGTCCGTGAACCGATCGAACAGGGGGGACACCAGCGCCTCGCCACGTCCCGAGTAGATCGTCAGGGCGTCGTCGTCACCGCCGCAGGACGCGGCGAGGGCGGCCACGAGAGCCGCGAGCAGCGCGAGCGCGATGAAGCGGGTCCGGTGGAGCATCGGCGCGGGAGTATAGGGGACCCCCGCCGCCAAGTAAGGGCGACCTTATGTCGTGGTCGCCAGGCCTGTGACCGGGGCGGGGGGCGCCCCGGTCACACGACCCGTCCGCTTAGGCGGTCGCGACCACCGTCACGTCGCCGATCGGAATGCCCTCCTCGAAGAGCTCCACGTCGAAGGTGGAGTTGAGGGCCGCGGCGCCATCGGCCGAGAGCGTCGTGGTGATGCCCGTCAGCGTGATGGTGTCGCCGTCGGTGCGCTCAAGCGCCGTCAGGTCGACGTCGAGGATCGTCACCTGGTCGCCGCCCGCCGTGGCGGTGAGCGTGCCGTTGGTGGTGTCGATCACGAAGTCGGTCAGCTCCAGCGTGGTGCCGCCCGCGGTGAACGCAAGGCCGCCGGAGTGGTTGATGGTGCCGGCCAGCGTCTCGGCGTCAACCTCGCCGCCGGTGATCGGGAAGCTGATGCCGTCATCGCCCGCGGTGGCGGGGTCCACGGGAGCCACCTCGATGCCGTTGTCGGTGAGAACGGTCGCGGTGTCGGCGTCGAGCGCCAGCGTGGTGCTCTCGCCGGTCAGCGTGAGCGTCGTCACCTCGGCCGCGGTCGTCGCGTCGTCATCATCATCGTCGCCACACGCAGCCGCAATCAGCGCCAGCGAGGCGATCAGCGCGAGAACGGCCGGAAAGAGCCACTTGCGTCGCACATGTCCTCCAAAGTCGGGGTTCAGAAGGTCTACGACGGCGACGCCCAGATTGGTTGGCGCTTGGGGGGCGACGGTTGGCCAAGCGCGCCGGCGCGGCCATGCTAACGTCGCCGCGTTGCCCGCGTGAGCCCCTCAGGTTGGCTCCGCGATGCATCCACGCACCGCGAAGGAACCGACACGGAGATCGCATGACGACCACTGCCCCGCTCGCCGAGACCGACTACAAGGTCGCCGACCTCGGCCTGGCCGACTTCGGCCGCAAGGAGATCCGCCTGGCCGAGCACGAGATGCCCGGCCTGATGGCCGTGCGCGAGGAGTACGGGCCGTCGCAGCCGCTGGCCGGCGCGCGCATCACCGGCTCGCTGCACATGACCGTGCAGACCGCGGTGCTCATCGAGACGCTCACCGCGCTGGGCGCCGAGGTGCGCTGGGCCTCCTGCAACATCTTCTCCACGCAGGACCACGCGGCGGCGGCCATCGTCTGCGGCCCGCACGGGACGCCGGACAACCCCCAGGGTGTGCCGGTGTTCGCCTGGAAGGGCGAGACGCTGGAGGAGTACTGGTGGGCCACCCAACAGGTGCTCATCTGGCCCGACGGCGGCCCGAACATGATCCTCGACGACGGGGGCGACGCGACGCTGCTGGTCCACAAGGGCGTCGAGTTCGAGGCGGCGGGCGAGGTGCCCGACGACTCCACGGCGGGCTCCGAGGAGGAGAAGGTCATCCTCTCGGTCCTCCGCCAGTCGCTGCGCGAGGACCCGCAGCGTTGGACCACCCTCGCCGCCGGCATCAAGGGCGTCACCGAGGAGACCACCACCGGGGTGCACCGGCTCTACCAGCTCGCCGAGACCGGCGACCTGCTCTTCCCCGCGATCAACGTGAACGACTCGGTGACCAAGTCGAAGTTCGACAACCTCTACGGCTGCCGGCACTCGCTGGTGGACGGCATCAACCGCGCCGTCGACGTCATGCTCGGCGGCAAGCTGGCCGTGGTCTGCGGCTTCGGCGACGTGGGCAAGGGGTGCGCCGAGTCACTCGCCGGCCAGGGCGCCCGCGTCGTGGTCACCGAGGTCGACCCGATCTGCGCTCTGCAGGCGTCGATGAAGGGCTACGAGGTCGTGACCATCGAGGACGTCATCGACAAGGCGGACCTCTTCATCACCGCCACGGGCACCAAGGACATCATCACCGCCGAGCACATGTCGCGCATGAAGCACCAGGCGATCGTGGGCAACATCGGCCACTTCGACAACGAGATCGACATGGCCGGCCTCGAGTCGTTCGCGGGCATCGAGCGCATCAACATCAAGCCCCAGGTCGACGTGTGGGTCTTCCCGGACGGCCACTCGTTCATCGTTCTGTCCGTGGGACGTCTGCTGAACCTCGGCAACGCGACCGGCCACCCGAGCTTCGTGATGAGCAACAGCTTCACCAACCAGTCGATCGCCCAGATCGAGCTCTTCACGAAGAACGACGAGTACGAGAAGCAGGTCTACGTGCTGCCCAAGCACCTGGACGAGAAGGTGGCGCGTCTGCATCTCGACGCGCTCGGCGTGAAGCTCACGACCCTCTCCGAGGAGCAGGCCGACTACATCGGCGTCTCCGTGCAGGGTCCGTTCAAGCCGGACCACTACCGCTACTAGCCCAGCGGGAACGCCCGCGCCGAGGCGCCGTCCTGCGGGGCGCCGCCCCCGTCCACGGGGAGCGGCGCCCCGCCCATCAGACCTCGACGACGTGCTCCGCGATGGCCGCCTCGATGGCGTGGCGGGCGCCGGTGACGGCCGGGGCTTCGGGGTCGAAGCGCGCGAGACCCATCACCTCGGAGACCGGGACGGCCTCCATCACCGTCGAGAGCAGAAAGGCCCCGTCCGCCGACGCCAGCTCGGCCGTGGTGGCCTCGCGCGTGGTGGAGGGCACGGCGTCCATGGCGATGCGGCGGGTCAGGGAGTCGAGCACGCCGACCTCGAGCGGCGGGAACACGAGCTTGCCGTCCTCGATCCAAGCGAACGCGCTGGTGGGCCCCTCGAGAACGACCTGGTCGTCGGCGCGGACCAGCAGAGCGTCGTCGCACCCGGCGGCCTTCGCGTGGCGCTG
>JARFPS010000040.1 GCA_029288175.1 Miltoncostaea sp.
ACCTGGTGCTGCCGGGGCCGGGCGACGGCGGGCGCCGGGGCGGTGTCCTCGTGGTCGCGCCGCGGGACACCCCGGAGGGGGTCCGGGCGGGCGCGAGCGCGACGGGGGTCATGCTGGTCCTGGCCGACCTCGTGGCCCGCACCAACAACCGTCGGCCGTTCCTGTTCGTGTCGACGGACGGGTCGACCGTCGGCAACGCCGGAATCCGCTGGTTCCTCTCGCGGTTCGAGGGGTTCGACATCGAGGCCGCCGTGGTCCTCGACGATCCGGGCGCCGCGGTGGGCGACGTCGTCGAGATCTGGTCGCTCGGCACCGACGGCCGCGCCGCCTTCGACATGGCGCGACTCGCCGCGGCCAACGCCGAGCCCGGCGCCCGGGCCGACCCGACCCCCTCGCTCGGTCGGCAGCTCATCGACGGAGCGGTGCCGCAGACCTTCGGCGACCAGGGGCCGATCGTGGCCCAGGGGATCCCGGCCGTGACCCTGTCGGCGCGGCGCGACAGCCCCCTGCGCCGGGGGCCCGACCCCACGGAGCGCCGCCTCGACCAGGTCGGCAACGCCGCCTTCCGCCTGCTGGGCGCGCTCGATGAGGACACGTCCGTCCCGGGGCCCACCCACGCGGTGACGGTCGGCGAGCAGACCCTCCGACCCGGCATCGCGCGGATCGCGCTGATCCTGCTGGCGTTGCCGGTCCTCGTGGCCGCAGCCGACCTGTTTTCGCGCCTGCGGCGCGCGCGCATCCCCTTCCTGCCCGGCGCGCTGGCGCTGACCGTGCGCGCGGCGCCCGCCCTGACGGTGGTGATCGTCGGATACTTCATGGTGCTGGCGGGTCTCATCCCGGGACTGTCGGCGGGCGGCTTGCCGCAACCGCAGGACGTCCCGTTGGATGCCACCGCCGGCCTCGGGCTGGCCGTCGCCGCGCTGGCCGGGGTGGGCTCCTACCTGCTCGCCCGACAGCTGACCCGCCGCGTCGGCGCTTCGCCCGCGTCCGAGGCCTCGGCCGCCCTGTTGCTGCTGGCGGCGCTTCTCGTGCTCACCTGGCTGGTGCGGCCCTACACGCTGATCCTCGCGCTACCGGTGGCGCACGCCGCGCTGCTGGCCACCGCGGCCACCCGCCGCGCGGCGGTGGCCGCGCTGGTCGCCGCCGCCGCGGTGCCGCTGCTGCTCCTGATCGCCACGGTGGCGGCCGGTCTGGACCGCAACCCGCTCTACGCCGCCTGGTACACGTACGCGACCTCGGTGGCGGGCGTGCGCGGCGCCGTCGGGTACACCTTGGCCGCCGCGCTGGCCGCCTGCCTGTGGGCACTGGCGGCGCTGGTCGCGTTCCGCGCCCGCAAAGGCCTCGTCGTCGATGCCCACGACCGGCGATCGCGGCGGCGACCCCGCCCCGTCGCGGAGGGTCGATCCTGACGTCGCTGGTACCATCGCCGCGCGTGGCCGCCCGACTCGCCTCGGTCTCCGTCGTTGTCCCGATGTTCAACGAGCGCGACTCCGTGCGCCCGTTGCTCGACGAGATGCTGCCCGTGCTCCGTGGCCTCGGCCGGCGGATCGAGGTCATCGTCGTCGACGACGGATCGACCGACGGCACCCGGGAGGTGCTGGCCGAGTGCGCGGCCGACGAACCCGAGGTGACCGTGGTCCGGCTGCGGCGCAATTTCGGGAAGGCGGCGGCGCTCACCGCCGGTTTCCGCGAGGCCACGGGCGACGCGATCGTTACCATCGACGGTGATCTGCAGGACGACCCCGCCGAGATCCCCGCGCTGCTCGACCAGCTCGAGGCCGGCGCGGATCTGGTGAGCGGATGGAAGCGCGAACGTCGCGATTCGTGGTCGAAGCGCGCGGCCTCCAAGGTGTTCAACGGCGTCACCGCACGCGTCGGCGGCCTCGACCTCCACGACCTGAACTGCGGTCTCAAGGCGTACCGCTCCGAGGTCGTCCGATCGCTCGCCCTGGCGGGCGACCAGTACCGCTACATCCCGGTGCTGGCGGCCAACGAGGGCTTCAAGGTCACCGAGATCCCGGTCAACCACCGTCCGCGCGTCCACGGATCGAGCAAGTACGGGCTCGAGCGCTACATGAGGGGGTTCCTGGACCTTCTCACCATCTGGTTCCTCGGCCGCTTCCGCGGCCGTCCGATGCACCTGTTCGGGGGGCTCGGGCTTCTCTCGCTGACCACCGGCGTGCTGATCTGCGCCTACCTCACGGTGCTGTGGATCCTCGGCGAGAGCATCGGCGGCCGTCCGCTCCTGCTGCTGGGCGTCCTGCTCATCGTGGTCGGCATCCAGCTCCTCACCATCGGGCTGGTCAGCGAGATGTTGCAGCGCTATCACCTGAGGCCCGAGAGTGAGCAGGCGGAGTCCCGCGTCGAGCGCGTCCTCCGCTGACGCGAGCCCGCGGGCGCGGGCTCTGCGGTGGGTGGGCACCTATGAGCGCGACTACCCGCGCAACCGGGTGCTGATCGCCGGCCTCGCCGAGCTCGGCATCGACGTGGAGGAGCAGCATGTGGCGCTCTGGGAGCGCGAGCGCGACAAGACGGCCCGGGGCTTCCTGTCGCCCGCCGGGCTGCTCCGTTCCGCGTGCCGCTTCGCGGGCGGTTGGGCCCGTCTGGCCCCGAGGGCGCTCTCGGGGCCGCGGCCCCGCGCCGTGGTGGCCGGCTACCCCGCGCAGCCGGATGCCCTGCCGGCCTGGGTCGTGGCGCGCCGGCACGGCGCCCCGCTGGTGGTCGACATGATGGTCTCGCTCAACGACACCCTGGCGGGTGATCGTCGCCACGGCGGCGCCGCGATGGCCCGTGCCGGCGAGCTGGCGGACCGACTCGGGCTTGCGCTGGCCGACCTCGTGCTGGTCGACACCGCGGCCCACGCCGAGTTCTTCGCCCGGAGGTTCGGCACGCCCCGGCGGCGCCTCGCGGTGGTTCCCGTGGGCGCCGAGCCCGAGCCGTTCGCCCCGGGGCCCCTTCCCGATGGCGAGATGCCGCTGGCGCTGTTCTACGGCAAGCTCGCGCCGCTGCACGGCATCGAGACCGTCGTCGCGGCCGCCCGCGAGCCCGGCGTTCCGCCGGTCCGCGTGATCGGCTCCGGGCAGCTCGGGGGCTGGCTACGGGCGGAGCTGGCGCGCGAGCGGCCCGCCGGCATGACCCACGTGCCGTGGGTGCCGTACGAGGACCTCGGCGACGAGGTGGCGCGCGCCTCGATCTGCCTGGGCGTGTTCGGGACCAGCGAGAAGGCCGGCCGGGTGATCCCGAACAAGGTCTGGCAGGCGTTGGCCGCTGCGCGCCCGGTGATCACCGCGGACACGCCCGGCGCCCGCGAGCTGCTGACCGACGGCGTGGACGCGTTGCTCGTCCCGCCGGGCGACGCCCCGGCGCTGGCCGACGCCTGTCTCTTATACACATCTGACGCTGCCGACGATTCAGCAGTGGTGTAGATCTCGGGGGGCGCGGGAGC
>JARFPS010000044.1 GCA_029288175.1 Miltoncostaea sp.
CCCCCCCTACACACGACTACGCCGCCAACCGAGATTTGGATTCAAGTCTCGTGGGCTCGGAGAGGTGTATAAGAGACAGGCGAAAGCCCGCGCTGCCGAGGCTGGCGGTGTCGATCGTGGCGGGCGGCGAGGCCGAGCCGAAGATGACGTAGGCGGCGCCCGCGTTGCTCCTGCCGAGCGGGTCCGCCAGGTCCGAGCCGACGATGATGTCCTCGAAGCCGTCGTTGTTGACGTCGCCCGCGGAGTGGACCTCGGCCGCGCCGGTCGAGTCACCGGCGCCCGCCATGTCGATGCGGACGTTGTCCTCATCGAGCAGGTCGGCGGTGCCGCTCTGCTGAGGCAGGGCCGCGAGCGCGATGACCGGGAACAGAGCCAGCGCCGCGGCCGCGGCCGCGGCGAGGCTGGATCCGCGAAGGCCGAGGCGACCGGCGCGGGTGCGGATCGGAAGGGGCTCCGTTGCGGCGACGACCTCCTCGGCCGAGGCCCTCGCGCGGGCGCCGCCCGCGATCTCCGCCGGGCGGGTGACCCAGTAGTAGGCCGCCAGCGCGTCGGCGGTGTCGTGGTCGATCCGTTGCTCGTCGACCTGGAGGCCCAAAGTGGTGCCCGCGGCCCGTCGCACGATGGCCGGCACGGTGATGGTGCGGCTCGATCGGTCCAGGTCGGTGATGTCGACCTCGACGCTCACTCGCTCGCCGCTCTCGATCCGGGTCTCGTGGTGCGTGGCGAGCCGGAGGCCGCCCGGGGTCAGGTCCACGCAGCGGGCGCTGACGCCCTCGACGCTCGCGGCGAGGTTCACCGGTACGCGGAAATGGCGCCGATCCTGGCGCCGGAGGCCCACCAGCTGCAGAACGTCGAGCATGAAGGCCACGGTCACCAGGCCGGCGCCCACGACGGCCGCCGTTGTCCAGCCCCCACCGGTCTCGGGCAGACCCAGCCCCAGGCGCTCGTTCAGCCCGCGCGCGACAAGCGCGGCGTCGAGCGTCAGGGTGGCGGCGACCAGGAAGCCGAGCTGGCGCAGCGTGCCCCGGGAGGAGCCGCGTGGCTTCACAAGGGCCGCGGCTGGGCGGGGCGGCAACAGGGCGGCGAGCGTGCCGCGCAGGTAGGCGCCCGCGGTCCGCAGCGCATGGCGTGTGCGGTCGCCCGGGTCGAGGGAGCCGCGGCCGAGGGCGAGCCAGCCGGCTCCGATCATCAGGTAGGCCGGTGCGGCGACGGCGGCGAACTCGGCGAGCGAGCTGCCGAACGGCAGCCGGCCCGACATCACCATGGCGAGGGCCACGCCGAGCAGCGCGGCTCGATGAAGGCCCGACAGGTACCGGCTCGCCCGCGCGGCCAGGGCGAGGCGCACCCTGATCGGCATCCTCCGGCCGAGAAGGGGTCCGCAGCGCGAGAACAGAAAGCGCAGGCCGCCCGCTCCCCGCGCGCGCGCCGTGGCCACGTAGTCGCGCACCGAGTCGGGTCCGAGGGTGCGCACGGCGGGAGATCGCTGGAACTCGATGCGGCGGCCCTGCGAGAGGACGTTGGCCTCCGTGCGCAGCGCCTCCTCGTTCGGCGTACGGAACCGGCCGGGGACCGCGGCGGCGAAGGTCGAGCGCCGGATGACGACGGCCGACGCCGAGCTCTGGCCCAGCCCCTTCGCCCCCAGGCCGGGCCCCAGAACCCCGTTGAGCAGCTGCTGCTCGGAGCGGCCCGCGAGCACGTGGGTGAGGGCGTCGGGGTTGGCGTAGTCGACCGCGCACTGCACGGCGGCGACCTTGAGGTCGCGCATGCGTCCGGCCGCCGCCTCGAGCGCATCGGGCGCCGGTACCTCGCCCGCGCGCAGCAGGAGGACGATCTCGCCCGGTGCCGCACGCAGGGCCTCGCCAAGGCTGCCGTCGGTGGCCCGCATGTGCACCGCGCCGTGGCGATCCGAGAGCTTCTCAAGCTCAGGTTGAGGGTTAAGGGGGTCGGCGACCACGGTGACCGGAGGAGATCCGGCCAGCCGAGAGCATCCGATTAGCGTCCGCTCGAGCTCCTCCGGGCCGGCTCCCAGCATGCGGACCAGCACGCCCCGTGGCTCGGGGGGCGGATCCGCCCCCGCGGGATCCTCACGGGGGACGTTCCACGCCTGCCAGCTGAACAGCGCCAGCTGCCCGATCGCCCAGAACTCGGCCACCAGCAGGGGGATGGCCAGCCATAGCGGCGCGCCCGAGAGCGAGAAGGCAACCCTCCAGGCCAGGTAGCCGGCCGCCACGGCCAGCGCCAGGAGCGCCACCATGTGGACCCGCCGCTCGGAGCGCCAGATCCCTCCCAACGGCAGGCGGAATGCCGTGAAGCGGCGTCCTTCGGAGCGGCGCTTGCGGCGGCTCGGTGATGTCCCGTCGCTGGGCATGGGTCAGGGCACGGTTCGGCGTTTCGAGGCCCGATCTTGAGACGGGCTCCCCCATGGGGGGATGGCTCGCAAGGGGTCGGTCCAGGCGCCTCGCGAGGGCCGCTTGGCGCCGTCCCTCCATCGCGCGTTTGCGACGGCTCGGTGACGGCCCCGAGAGCGGGGATGGCTCAGGCGCGCGGTCGGGCTTCTTCCGCGGCCTCTGGTTGACGCCGCGCCCCGGGGGGCGCGGCACCGTGTGGTGGCCTCGGCTAGTCCTCGTCGCCGGCGGCCCGGGCCGATTCCGCCATGTCGGCGATGTCGGCCACCACCTCGGCGTTGGCCAGCGTGGTCACGTCGCCGAGCTGGCGGTGCTCGGAGATGTCGCGCAGCAGGCGGCGCATGATCTTCCCCGAGCGCGTCTTGGGCAGGTCGTCGGTGAGCACGATCGACTTGGGCCGGGCGATGGGACCGATGCGCGTTGCCACGTGCTTTCGCAGCGTGCCGATCAGCTCCTCGTCACCGGTCACGTCTCCCTTCAGGGTGACGAACGCGGCGATGGCCTGGCCGGTGGTCTCGTCGGAGCGGCCCACCACGGCCGCCTCGGCCACCGCCTCGTGGTCCACCAGCGCGCTCTCGATCTCGATGGTCGACAGGCGGTGCCCCGACACGTTCATGACGTCGTCGATGCGTCCCAGGAACCAGTAGTAGCCGTCGTCGTCGCGCCGTGCGCCGTCGCCGGCCAGGTACTTGCCCTCGTACTGCGACCAGTAGGTCTCGACGAAGCGCTCGTCGTCGCCGTACAGAGTGCGCAGCATGCTCGGCCAGGGCTCGGTGAGCACCAGGTACCCGCCCGCTCCGAGGCCCACGCTGTTGCCGGCCTCGTCGACGATGTCGGCCGAGATGCCGGGCATGGCGAAGGTGGCGGAGCCGGGCTTGGTGGGAGTCACGCCGGGGAGGGGCGAGATCATGATGCAACCGGTCTCGGTCTGCCACCAGGTGTCCACGATGGGGCAGCGCCCGCCCCCGATGTGTTCGTGGTACCACATCCACGCCTCGGGGTTGATGGGCTCGCCCACGCTGCCCAGAAGGCGCAGGCTCGACATGTCGTGCGCGGCGGGATGCTCCGGACCCCACTTCATGAACGTGCGGATGGCCGTCGGGGCCATGTAGAGGATGCTGACCCCGTATCGCTCGACGATCTCCCACCAGCGATCCTCGGCCGGAAAGCCCGGTGCCCCCTCATAGAGGACCCCGGTGCAGCCGTTGGCGAGCGGCCCGTAGACGATGTAGGTGTGGCCGGTCACCCAGCCGCAGTCGGCGGCGCACCAGTAGACGTCGTCGTCCTTGATGTCGAAGACGTACCGGTGCGTGCTCGCCGCGCCGGTCAGGTAGCCGCCGGTGGTGTGCACGATGCCCTTGGGCTTACCGGTGGTGCCGCTGGTGTAGAGGATGTAGAGCATGTCCTCGGCGTCCATCGCCTCGGGTTCGCACTCGGCCGGCTGCGCGGCCACTAGCTCGTCGTACCAGTGGTCGCGCCCCTCCACCCATCCGACGTCCCCGCCGGTGCGCCGCACCACCACGGTGGAGGTCACCGAGGGGCACTCCGTCAGGGCCTCGTCGGTGTTCGCCTTCAGCGGAACGGTCTTGCCGTTGCGCCACCCCTCGTCGGCGGTGATGACGGCCGTGCACTCGCAGTCCTGGATGCGGTCGCGCAGGCTGTCGGGCGAGAAGCCGCCGAAGACCACCGTGTGCGGCGCGCCGATTCGGGCGCACGCCAGCATCGCCGCGGGCAGCTCGGGCACCATGCCCAGGTAGATGGCCACGCGGTCGCCGCGCCCCACGCCGAGGCTCCGCAGGCCGTTGGCCAGGCGACAGACGCGCTCGTGCAGGTCCGCGTAGGTGATCGTCTGGGTGTCGCCGGGCTCGCCCTCCCAGTGGAAGGCCACCTTGTCGGCGCGCTCCGCGAGGTGTCGATCCAGGCAGTTGACGCTCGCGTTGAGCGTGCCTCCCACGAACCACTTGTAGAAGGGGTGGTTGGAGCGGTCGACCAACTGCTCCCAGGGCGACATCCAGTCGAGGCGGGCGGCCTCCTCGGCCCAATAGGCCTCCGGGTCCTCGGCCGCCCGCCGGAGGAGGTCGGCGTCGGCCGTCGCCTGCGCGGCGAACTCGGGCGGGGGAGGGAAGACCCGATGCTCGATCTCGAGCGACTCGATCGTTTGCTTTCTGTCCGGCATGACGGCTCCCGTTCGCTGCGTGCGGGGATCGTAGCCGCCCGGCTCGCCCCGGCCGCTCACGCGATCACTCCAACGGGGGAGCAAGTCCGGGCCGTGCCCGCCGAGAGGGGGACTGCCCAGCAAGCCCACGACCGGCGGCGGTAGATGAGCACACAGAGCGTCCAAGAGACCCGGATCGTCCCCCGTCGTCGCAGGCGCCGCAGCCGCGCCAAGCCGCGCCAGCCGCGCCAGCGCGCGGTGGTCATCGCCGAGCTGCGCGGATTGGGCGGTCTGGTGCTGGAGCAGGCTCTGGTCGATGCCGAGCAGGAGCCCGTGCAGAGCATCGTCGAGTGGGCGAACCGCCTGGCCGCCGAGCTTCAGGTCGAGGGCTTCGCGCCGCCCGAGACATACCGCGACCTCATGCAGGAGGTCGTCGGGGTCAACCGCCGCGCCGAGGCCAACCCGGGCCCGACCGTCGTGGTGCCGCTGCCCGAGGACGCCGCCCGCATCTGACGGTTCCGGGGTCGCCGCCGGCCGCGGCGACCGACGCGCCATCGCCGCACCTTCCGAGAAATCGGCTCCGCCGCGATGCCGAGGATCGGCGTCTTCGGTGAAATGGCGTATAACTTGCGGATATAGTCTCTTTACTACCTGTTGATCCCCGCAGGGAGCCGAAGTGTCGGCGACCGTCAGCACCGAGTGGCCGTTGGTCGGGCGGGATGAGGTGGTCGAGCGAATCGATCGCTTCGTCTCCGGCGAGCCCGAGCGCGGCCTCGTGTTCGCGGGGAAGGCGGGTGTGGGCAAGACGCGTTTGCGCCGCGAGGTGGTCGCCCGTGCGGAGGACCACGGCCACCACGTCATCCAGGTGGCGGCAACCGCGGCCAGCTCGACCGTGCCGCTGGGGGTCTTCGCTCCCCACCTGAGGCTGCCGGAGGGCCAGAGCCCGGCCCCCAGCGAGTTGTTGCGCGCCGCACACCATTCCCTGACGGCTCGCACCGGCGGCCGGCGCCTCCTGGTGTCGGTCGACGATGGGCATCTGCTCGACTCCCTGAGCGCCCAGCTGGTCCACCAGACGGCGGTCGTCGAGCCCATCTCCGTGGTCGTCACCATCCGAAGCGGCGAGCCGGCGCCCGATCCCATCACGGCTCTCTGGAAGGACGAGCTCTGCGATCGGGTCGAGACCCCCGAGCTCGATCCCGAGGCTGTGCGCGATCTCATCCAGGCCTCCCTGCCTGGCGTCGAACCGGCACTGTCCGATCGACTCGCGGGCCTGGCCCGTGGCAATCCGCTCTTCCTGCGCGAGCTCATCCTCGGCGCGGTGGACAGCCGAGCCATCCGGCGTGAGGGCGAGCGGTGGCAGTTGAACGGCTCGTTGATCGACTCGTCGCGATTCGAGGATCTGTTGCCGGCTCGGTTGGGCTCCCTCGGCGAGGACGAGCGCGAGGCTGTGGAGCTTCTGGCCGTGGGCGAGCCGATCGGGTTCGAGGCGCTCGCCGACATGGTCGGCGTTCAGCCCCTCCGGGAGCTGCGACGCCGAGGGATCGTCGAGGTGATCTCGGATGGTCGGCGGGAGCCGGCTCGCCTGACGCATCCGCTGCTGGCCGAGTCGGTCAGGGCCTCCCTGCTACCGGAGACCCGTCGGCGGCACTCCGCGGCGCTGTCGGCCGACCTCCACAAGCGGGGTCTGCGACGCGCCGACGACATGCTCGTTGCGGCGGGCCTTGATATCGACGCGGGTGAGCTCCGCGATCCCGAGTCCCTGACGGCCGCGGCGACGGCCGCTGCATCGCTTTTCGACGGCCCGAAGGCCGAGCGAATCGCCGAGGCGGCACTGGCGGCGGGCGGGGGTATTGACGCCGAGCTGGCTCGGTGTCGCGGTATCGAGGCGCAGGGCCGCGTCAAGGAGGCGGCCGTCCGGCTCGCTGACCTCTTTGAGGCGGCGGGCGATCCCGAGGCACTCATCAAGTCGGGTGCGGCGCTGGCCTACCTCCTCACCTTCCAGGGGGCGCGCGTGGGGCTTCCGTCCCGCGACGTGTTCGCGGAGCTCCGCGAGCGCCTTCCTGAGCCCGCTCACACCGTCGTCGACGCGCTCGAGGCGGAGGCGCTGCTCTGGCAGGGGCGAAACGATCGGGCGGAGCCCCTTGCCCATCGGGCGTTGGCAGCTCCCGGTCTCGATCCTGCCTCCCGCGCTGCGGCCGCGAGCGTGGCCGGCGTGCTGTCAATCAACGGGCCGAACCCAACGCACGCCATCGACCGCACGCCCGAGCATGCCGCGGAGGCAGCGGATGCCGGCCTGTTCGGCCGCGCCCTGATCCTTCGTGGCTATCCGGTCATCGGACTCGCCGCAGTGGGTCGTATCGATCAGGCGATACTCCTTCACGAGCGGCAGTTCGATGGCGTCCCGGCGCGCCTCAGAACGGCGACGATGGACGGTCACAGCCTGGGCACGCGAGGGTTCGCGAAGCTCGTTGCGGGCAGGCCGCGATCGGGATTCGAGGATGTCGACCGGGCGGTGCTCACCCTCCGCGCAGGTGGCGACTACTTCGGCATCCTCCGACTGGCCACATCGGTCCGCGCTCAGGGGGCCGCCCTCATTGGGCGGCCCGGGGATGCGAAGGCCCTGCGGGACGAGGTACAGGCCATCCCGGGTCCCGAGCTCACGTTCGCCAGCGAACTGGAGCGCGCCTGCGCGCTCATCGCGTTCGCGGGTGGTGACCTGGAAGAGGGCGCGCGACTGGCACGTGTGGCGGCCGACCTCGCGGCCGAGGTGCGCTTGCCGTTGTGGTCGGCCCAGGCGCTCCATGACATCGTCCGCAACGGTCATCCCCGGGAGACTCGGGACGATCTGGCGGACTTGGTCGAGGGCGCTCACCAGGACTGGATCGTGCATCACTTCCTCGAGCATGCTTCGGCGCTCGGCGCCCAGGACCCCGACCGGCTCGCGGTGCTGGCCGAACGGTTGTGCGCGCTCCCGTGTCCCCTCTATGCGGCTGAGGTTGCGGGGCATGCCGCGGCCCTCCTCGCGGATGAGGATCCGCTCCGGGCGTTCCGCCTCGGGCGCCTCTGCGAGCAACAGGCCGAGCGGGCCGGCACGTTCGCCACGAAGGCCATCGCCGAGCGCCCGCGCATCCTCAGCGAGCGCGAGACCGAGATCTGCGAGCTGTCGGCCGAGGGCCGCACGGCGCGTCAGATCGCCGACCAGCTGGTGCTGTCCTCACGCACCGTCGAGAACCACCTCTACCGCGCACGCGCCAAGCTCGAGATGACCCGCGATGAGAGCTTCGCCGACATCCTGGCGGCTCGCTGAGGGACGCCGCGTCCCCGTCTCCGGGGTCGCGGGCGCGCTCTTCGTCCCCGTGAGCACGGTCCGACGCGGCGGGGTGTGGTGTGTGGCTCAAGTGGTGACCCGCCGCCTGCCGATCACTCCCGCGTGAGCGCGAGCGCGACACAGGGGGCGGTGCAGCAGGCCCTCTCCCTCAAGATGCTCGACAAGAGCCTGGAGCTGGCCCAGCAGCAGATGGCCGCCCTCGCCGACCCGGCGATGGCCGCCGTGGGGGCGCAGGCCGCCATGCAGGTGGTCGATGTGGCCGCCGGCCAGGTCGACGTCGTGGCCTGAGCCCGAGGCGCGCTCTCGGCATGGGCTTCGTCGGCGATCTGATCGGGAGGATGCGGATCTCGGACCCGGTGCCCGGCCGCGCCGAGATCGTCGCCTGCTCACCGCTGACCGAGAACAGCGGCACCTCGGCGAACTGCCGGATGACGCTGGTGGTCCGCCCCGAGGGGATGGAGCCGTTCGCCCGCGACTACCACTGCCAGGTGAAGCTCAACAGGTGGCCGCGGAACGGCCAGAGCCTTCCCGTGACCGTCGATCGCGACAACCCGAAGCGCATGAAGATCGAGTGGGGTCGCATCCCCACCGCGAAGGAGCGGGCGCGCGACGCCGCCCGGGCGCGGGTCGGCGCGCTACGCGGTCTCGCCGACCGCTAGGGCTGGGCCGGCGCCGCCCGTCCTGCCCAGTTCGGCGTGACCCACTTCGCCACGAAGTAGGCCGGCACCGCGATGGCCACTCCGCCGACGACGTCCAGCACGTAGTGATTGCCGGTCACCACGACGGCCACCGTGACGACCGCGGGGTACAGCACCCCGAGAACGGTGGTCCAGCGCGAGCGGCACACCCGGATCAGGGAGAAGGCGGCCAGGCTGGACATCCCCACGTGCATGCTGGGCATGGCGGCCACGGGGTTGTACGTCATGCGCACGAACCACGAGTCGAGGTCCAATAGGGTCTCGCTCACGGTGTCGACGGCCGTCTCGCTCACCATCCGGGGAGGGGCCGTGGGCTGCGCGGCGTACCAGGCAAGACCACCTGACCACGCGATCAGCGCGAGGTTGCGCACCGATGGCCAGGCGTCGTGGCGGTAACGGTGAACCAACGCGAGCGTCATGGGCATGACCACGATCTGGCTGCCGAGGTAGACGACATTCCACAGGGGCATTCCCAGGCGGTGTCGCAGGATGAAGTCCTGAGCGCGCTGCTCCACGTCGATGCCGAGTCGGCGTTGCAGTGCCGCGATCCGCTCGCCGTTGCGGATGCCGCGCGCGATCGTCACCCACGGCAGGGCGCGCACCAGGTTGTAGGCGCCGAGCGCCGCCAGGATGATCGCCAGCTCGCGCCATCCGCTGCCCACGCTGCCGGCCAGCCGCCGGATCGCCCCCATCTCGCCCCGTTCCCGCGTGATCGAGGCGGGATCGTACCGGTCGGTCCCCCGGACCTCCCATGAGCGACACCTGGTTGATCATCGCGCTGATCGCGCTCGCGGCCACGTCGGCCAACCTCGCGGTCGTGCTGACGGCCATGGAGGCGCGCCGGGTCCCGATCGAATCGAACCTTCGCGCGTCCATGCTGACCAAGCTGGTCAGGCGGCCCATGTGGCGCCTGGCCGCGGCGCTCGACCTGGGCGGGTGGATCCTCAAGACGCTGGCGTTGCTGGTGGCCCCCTTGACCATCGTCGCCCCGGGAATGGCGTTGGGACTGTTCCTGCTGGTGGGCTTCAGCTACATCGTGCTGCACGAGCGCGTGAAGGGCTCGGCGCTGGTCGGCATCGCGCTGCTGGCGGGCGGGGTGGCGCTGGTGGCCGTGCACTCGCCCGAGCGCACCACGACCACCGCGGGCGCCGGGCGCTGGGCCGTGGTCGTGGTGGTGCTGCTGGCCGGCGCCCTCGCGGTGTTCGTCATGAGCAGGCGCGGCACGCGGGTCGACCCGCGCATCATCGCCGTGTCGGTGGGCTGCGCGTGGGCGCTGAACGGCGTGCTCAGCAAGCTGATGGCCGACTCGCTCGACACCGGCCGCTGGCTGTTCTTCGCCATCGCGCTCGCCACGGCCTGTCTCTTATACACATC
>JARFPS010000062.1 GCA_029288175.1 Miltoncostaea sp.
GTGTCGGGCAGCAGCCAGGCCAGCTCCTCGCCGCCCACCCGGGCGACCACGTCGCCCGTTCGCGCGTTCTCGAGCAGGCGGGCCGCGGCCTCCTTCAGCACGTCGTCGCCGGCCTGGTGGCCGTGCACGTCGTTGACCTGCTTGAAGCGGTCGAGGTCGACCAGCACCAGGCTCAGTGGTTGGGCCGTGCGGTGGGCGCGAGCGATCTCGACGCGCAGCCGCTCATGGAAGTGTCGGTGGTTCCAGAGTCCGGTCAGGTGATCGCGGTCGGCACGGAACTCGAGCTGCTCACGCGACTCCGCGCTGGCGATCGTGGCCTCGAGCAGCTGGGCGAAGGCCCCCAGCCGGTGCTCGGCGTCGGCGCTCAGCCCCGGCTGGTCGAGCGTCACGGCGCCGACGACGCCCCACAGGGCCCCGTGAACCCAGATGGGGGCCGCGATGGACACGCGCGAGCCGCTCTCGGAGCGCGCCGGCATCCCGCCCCTGATCGCGCGGGCGGTTGCGCCCTCGCCGACGGTGGGGATGGTGTCGCCCGGCTCGACGCGGAGCTCCTCGCGGCGCACCCACTGGCCCACGAGCTCGGCCCCCTCCTCGAAGACGCGCGCCACGGCCGCCCCGTCGCTGTCGAGCAGCTTGGCGACCTCCTCGGCCACCAGCGCGAAGATCGCCGTCGGCTCGGTGCGGTCGTCGGCGGCCGCGGTGGCGACCCTGCGCAGCGCCTCGGTCTGCAACTGGTAGCGGTGCGGCTCGGTCACGTCGATGGCGGTCCCGACCATGCCCGCCACGGCGCCGTGCTCGTCGATCAGGGGCGTTTCGTGGATCTTGACCATGCGCGTCGTGCCGTCGGCGGCGCGGAGACGCAGCACCTCGTGGTAGGTCGTGCCCGACGACATCGCGAGGGCGTGCTTCTGCCGGGCGCGCTCACGATCGTCGGGGTGGACGCGATGGAACCAGTCGCCGTCGGGCGCCGACGCCTCCGGGCCCAGGATGGCGATGGCCTCGGAGTTGAAGTACGTCTGGTCGTCCTCCCGCGAGAAGATGCCGATGGGGGCGTGCCCGGCGAGCCGGCGGAAGCGCTCCTCGCTGCGATGCAGGGCCTCCGCCTTGTTCATCTCCGAGGTGATGTCGACGAAGCTGACCGTGATGGGCCGATCGTCGCCGCGGTCGCCCCTGGTCCAGATGCGGGCGGGGTAGCCCGATCCGTCGGCGCGGAGCAGATGCACAATCCTGCCGATGCCCGCCCGCTCGCGAGATGTCCACTCCCACAGGCCGAGCGCGTTCTCCGTTCCGAGGGCGCGGGCGATGTCCTGGCCGACCAGCTCATCGACCGCCCGCCCGGTCAGCCGGGAGGCTTCCTCGTTGGCGAACACGACCCGTCGCTCCGCGTCGGCGGACACGATGCCGACCATGGCCGACATCAGGATCTCCTTGAGGGTCTCGGGAGGCGTCACACGCAAGGGATCGACACCAGGAGCCATCTCGTTGAGGCCCTTCTGGAGAATTAAGAGTCCCCGCGCTTACGCTTACCGATGCTCCTGCAATCTTTCGTTCATCACGTCGATCGCGCGCCTCAGTTCGGGCTCGCTGAGCCGGGTGATGCTGGCGTTGGGCACGTGACGGATCGGTCCGCGAATGGGGTCCTCGCCTCGGGCGGCGTTGGCGACGAAACGGATGGTCACGTCGTGGATGACCACCAGCACGTTGTCCGCCCCGCAGCCCAGCAGCCGCTCGTACCCCCGCGTGAAGCGCGCCAGGGCGTCCACGCGGCTCTCGCCGCCGGGCGGCGCGGCCTCGATGCCGTGCTCGGTGCGGAACTCGCGGAACGCGGATACATGGCGGCCCTCGAACTCGCCGACGTTCTGGTCGTCGAACTCGGGGTAGACCTCGACCGGCGGCTCACGCCCGTCGAGGATGATGCGGAGCGTCTCTTCGGTCCGCGGGAGCCGCGAGTGCACGGCCAGGTCGAAGACCTGGTTTGCGAGCATGGAGCGGGCGCGGCCGGCCTGGTCCTGTCCTTCGTCGGTCAGGTGCACGGGCACCGAGGGGTCACTGTTGAGGACGCCCTCGACGTTGTAGTTCGTGATGCCGTGGCGGACCAACGTGAACGTTCGACGCATCTCGCCGAGGGTATCCGACCTCGCCGGACCCACCGCCGAGCGCATGCGGCGGTGCGCTCGTAGGATCCTGCGATGCCGTCGGGTGCCCGAGGCCGTTCGGAGATGCGCTGGGCTCTGCTGGGCCTGCTCGGCCTGGTGGCCGTGGCGCTCGTGGCCCGGTCGATCGCCGCGTCGGCCGTCGAGGCGCCTCAGTTGCTGTGCGACGAGTTCATCCACGCCGCCGAGGCCCGCGGGCTGTGGGGCGAGGGGCGGTATGCGTTCCGCGGCGAGCCGGCGGCCCCGCACAGCCTGCTGACGCCGGTGGTCTTCGGGCCGGCGCAGCTGGCGGGCTCCGGCGCCGGCGTCTACTCGGCGCTGAAGGCGACCAACGTCCTGCTGGTCGCCCTCACCGCCGTTCCGGTCTTCCTGATGGCCCGGAGGATCATGTCGCCGGTGTGGGCAACGGTGGCCGCGGGGCTCGCGCTGGCGCTCCCCGGAATGGCCTTCGCCGGGCTGGTCATGACCGAGGCGGCGTTCTTCCCGGCCGTGGCGCTCGCCGTGCTGCTCATGGCACGGGCGGTGGAGGAGGCCACGTGGCGATGGCAGTTCCTCGCGCTGGGCGCCGTCGGCATCGCGGCGGCCGTCCGTCCCCAGGCCCTCGTCCTGGCGGTGGCGTTGATCTTCGCCGCGCCGCTCGCCGCGCTGTGGGAGGCCCGCGCGCTCGGAGAGCCGGTCGGCCGCCGAGCGTTCGTCGCGCTTCGCGCCATGGCGCCCTCGGCGGCGGTTCTGGGCGCGCTCGTCGTGCTCCCGCCGGTGCTGCGCGTCCTGCGCGGAGACGACGTCGCCGGGGCTCTCGGGCCTTACCGCGCGGTGCTCGAGGCCGACTACGCGCCGGGTGCCGTCGCCTCCTCGGCCGGGCTCCACGCCGCCTTTCTTCCCCTCGCGGCGGCCGTCATCCCGCTGACCGCGCTCATCATCATGGTCTGGCGCGCCTTCGGCGCGGAGGGCACCCGAGACGGCCGTGAGCGCGCCTTCCTGGCGGTGGCCGTCACGAGCCTTCTCGGCACGCTCGCCGTCACCGTCGGTTTCGCCGCGGCCTTCACCGACGACGCCATCATGGAGCGGTACCTCTTCTCGGTGCTGCCCCTGTTGATGGTGGTTCTCGCGCTCTGGCTCGATCGGGGCCTTCCGCGCCCGCCCGTCCCGACG
>JARFPS010000066.1 GCA_029288175.1 Miltoncostaea sp.
AGATGTGTATAAGAGACAGGCCCCGTAGCCCGACGACCGTGTTCTGGAGGATCGTCAGCACGGAGTACACGACGAGCGAGATGATCACCGGCTCGGCGCCGATGCCGACGATGGGGACGAGGATCGCCAGGAGCGCGAGGCTCGGGATCGTGTATCCGACACCCGAGAGGTTCAGAGCGACCTGGTACGGCAGCTCGTGGTCCTTGACCAGCACCGCGAGGGGGATCGTCAGGATGACCGTGATGATCACCGAGGCCACCACGAGCTCGAGGTGCTCGATCGTGAGGCTCACGATCTCGTCGAAGTTGTCGGGGATGTAGTCCCAGCGGAAGCTCGCGGGCAGGCTGGGGCTAGACACGCTCGGCCTGGTTCTCGGGGCTGAAGATCGCGGCGATCTCGTCCTGGCCGTACAGGCCGATCAGCCGACCCTCGCCGTCGACCACCGGCGCCGACACCGCGTTCGCCTCGAACAGGGCCGACAGGGCGTCGCGCAGCGTCGCCACGCTGTCGACGACCGGCTCGGCGCCGCCCGGCGGCCGCGCGGGGACGGTGTCCTCGCCCTCGAGACGCTCGAGCGACAGCCAGTCGAGCGGGCGGCGCGAGGGGTCGATGACGAGCAGCTCGCCCCCGATCGGCCGGGTCTCGCCCGAGGCGATGCGCGCCCGCACGTCGGCCACCGGCTCCCCCACCACCGCCACCGGCGCGTCCATCAACTCGATCTCCTCCAGGCGGCGCAGGCCGAGGCTCTTGAGGGCGCGGTCGGCGCCCACGAAGTCGGCCACGAAGTCGTCGACCGGATGGGCCAACAGCGCGGCCGGGGTGTCGTACTGCACCAGCCTCCCGTCGCGCAGCACCGCGATGCGGTCGGCCATCTTGACCGCCTCGTCGATGTCGTGGCTCACGAACACGACCGTCTTCGGCACGGCCCGGTGCAGACGCAGGAAGTCGTTCTGGAGCCGCTCGCGGGTGATCGGGTCGACCGCCGAGAAGGGCTCGTCCATCAGCATCAGCGGCGGGTCGGCCGCCAGGGCCCGGGCGAGCCCCACCCGCTGCTGCTGGCCGCCCGAAAGCTGCGAGGGGTAGCGGGGGCCGAACTCGTCGGGGTCGAGGCCGATCAGATCGAGCAGCTCCCGGGTGCGCGCCGCGATCCTGTCCTTGTTCCAGCCCACCAGGCGGGGCACGGTGCCCACGTTGGCGGCGACCGTCAGGTGGGGCAGCAGGCCCACCTGCTGGATCACGTAGCCGATGTCCCGGCGCAGCTCGGACTGCTTGCGCTCGCGCACGTCCCGGCCGTCGATGAGGATGCTCCCCGAGGTCGGCTCGATCAGCCGGTTGATCATCTTCAGCGCCGTGGTCTTGCCACAGCCCGACGGGCCGATGAGGACCATCACCTCGCCTGCGGGGACCTCGAGCGTCAGGCCGTCCACCGCGGCGGGCCCATCGGCCTCGTACCGCTTGGAGACATCGCGCAGCTCGAGGACGCCCGCGGTTCCACGGGACGTGTCGTCGCGCGCGGTCGGGCCCTCGTCGCGCATCAGGGGAGCGACGCTACCTCACCGGGCACCCGACCGGCCGGAGCCCTCCGTGAGTTAACTCACAGAGGGACGTGGGTCAGCTCACGGGAGCGCGCGCCGGATCGTCCCGGACCGTCAGCGTCGTCCACATGCCGAGGTCCTCGTGCGACTGGGGCGTGCCGGCCTCGAGCGAACAGACGATGCGGTACTCGCCGGCCGGCAGGTCGGCCACGATCGTGCCGTTCTCGCCCGGGCCGAGGTACACCTGGTGCACCCTGCCCTCGGCGTCGACCACCGTCAGGTCGTGATCGTCCATGCCGCGGTTGTAGACGCGCATCGTCACCTCGCCCGCCGCCACGACGCGCTTGCTGGGCGTGATGCTCCACTCGTCCTCGTCGAAGGCGAGCGAGGTGGGAAGCGGCGGCGGAGGCGGCAGGATGACGCGGTGGATGCGCGGGCCGGCCACGGCCGTCGCGGCCCCGAGCATCGCCACGAGAAGGAACACGGCCGCCAGGCGCACGGTCCAGCTCATCCCACCCCCGGCGGTCACGAGCGGCGCCTCACTACGAGATCAGCTTGCGCGGAAGGCCGGGGAACGGACCCTTGGGAAGGACGGCGTTGGGGTCGCCCCCGAGCCACTCGGTCATGATCGCGCCGTAGACCGAGCGGAAATCGGTCGTGGGCCGCAGGTCGCCGCGGCTGAGCGTGGACAGTCCCGGCCAGTCGCCGGACATGCCGCCGTTGACGCGGGACCCCATCGCCATCATCAGGCCCCCGTTGCCGTGGTCGGTGCCCGTGGCGTTCTGCTTGACGCGGCGGCCGAACTCGCTGAAGACCACCGTGAGCACCTTGTCGCCGAGCCCGCGGCCCACCAAGTCGTCCTTGAAGGCGGCAAGCGCCCGCGACAGGGTGGACAGCTGGGGATCGAGGCTGTTGGCCTGGTTGCCGTGCGTGTCGAACGAGCCCCAGTCCACCGTGATGATGCGCGTTCCGAGGTTGGCGCCGAGCAGCACCGCGGCGAGCTGCAGGTCGCGGCTCAGGCGGCCGGGCGGATATCCGGCCGCGACGGGCGCGCCCTGCAGCGCCTGAAGCGAACGGGAGACCTGCACGGTGCGGCCGTAGACATCGCGCGCCCGCTTCAACGCCTCGTTGCTCGATCCCGCCTTGACGGCGGACACGGGCGCCATCTGCTCGGTCGTGCGGGTGTGGCCGCTGTAGACGCCGTTGACCTTGAACTCGACGCCGTTGAGGTTGCGCACGGCGCTGACCGGTGCCTTCAGGGTGCGGATCTGCTTGGACAGGCGCGAGCCCATCGAGATCGCCTGCAACGGGTTGTCCAGTGAGCCGTACTGGTCGAGCCAGCGGCCCAGCCACCCCGTGGTGCTCTTTTCGAGGGCCCCCGAGAACCAGTAGTCGCGGCTGTCGAAGTGAGACCGGTTGGCGGGCGTGTAGTTCGTCGACGGGAAGATGGCCAGGTCGGAGCCCGGGCTGCCGTCGCCGTTGCCCCACAGGGTGTCGAAGCCCTTCGTGTCGCCGTTGTTGCCCGCGCCCGAGATGCCGACGTTCGCCCAGGCGAACGAGCCGGCGTTGGCCAGCGGGGTGAGCCCCACCTGGTTGCCGCTCGACGGGCCCTGCACGCGGGCAAGGCCGGGCCGATTGTCGGCGTAGATCCCGTACTCGGGCAGCGGGACGATCGTGTTGAGGCCGTCGATCCCGCCGTTGAGGAAGATCATCACGACCGAGGTACCCGGCTCCGCGCCCTCCGCGACGGCGGCCTCGAACGCGCGGGTCCAGTCGATCTGCGTGGCCGCGTAGATCGATGCCAGCCCGATGGCCCCGTTCCGGATGAAGGTGCGCCGGTCGTGGCCCTTCTGACGCGGAACGCCGTCGGCGAAGCCGTCCAGGGCCTCCGCGGGGATCGGCATGGTGTCGATCGGGTCCAGGTCCTCCACGGCACTGTCGGAGGCCGCGCAGTCCGCGCAGTGGATCGCCTCGGCCGCGCCGGGGTCCTCGACGTGGTCGGAATCGTGGTCGGTCGCCATCACATCACCTGTGCGTCGGGGCCGCCGAGCATGAAGGCGCGCAGCACGCGCTGGCGCGCCACCCGGTCGCTCTTGCGCTTCACCGGGGCGTTGTTCGCGTAGTACATGAGGGCACTCCTCGTACCCCGGGCCACCCAGGGCCGCCCGACCGCCTCGTGCGCCCGCTTGTAGGCCTGCGCCGCGGTCTCCTCGACGACGTCGTCGGGATCGTCGTCGGTGTTGTCGCTCTTCTCGTACGCCTTGTCGAGCAGCTCGTTGACCAGGGCGAACCGGGCCAGCGCGGTGTTGGTGTTCAGCCAGGCCGTGCCCCCCTCCCAACCGGCCACGGTGGGCGGGAAATAGGGCAGCTGCCCCATCTCGTTGAGCGAGTTGTAGAGCGTGTCGTCGGTGATCGTCAGACCGAGGCTGCGCATCAGGCCGACCGCGAACACGACGGGGGGCTTGATCATGTTCGGCTCCTTCACGGAGTCGAGCATGTCCGGATGGGTCAGGATCTTTCGGAGAACCGGCTTCAGGCGGAAGCGGCTCTTCTTGTAGACCGCGACCAGCTCCTTGAGCGTCGCGCGGTCGGGCTCGGTGGGGATGAACTCCGCCCAGAGCTTGCGCATCAGGAACTGCGGGTGGCTCGGGTGCTTGAGCACGACGTCGACGGCGTCGCGGTGCTCGTAGTCCCCCGTCTGGCCGAGCACGGTCTTGTTGCCGCTGAACCACCGGGACTTGTTGAAGTAGCCGAAGGTCTGATCCGGGTTGTCGTCGTCGATCTGCCAGCCCGTGAGCGCCTTCGAGAGC
>JARFPS010000080.1 GCA_029288175.1 Miltoncostaea sp.
AGTCCCACGTTCATGCCGATGTTAATGAAGACCTGGAAGCCGATGACCGCCACGACCGCCGCCGCGACGAGCTGATCCACCCGATTCGACGCGAGCGCGGTGGTCCGGACGCCTCGCCAGAGCACGAGGCCGTACAGGAGCAGCAGCCCCCCGGCGCCGACGAAGCCGAGCATCTCGCCGGTGACGGCGAAGACGAAGTCGGTGTGGTGCTCGGGCAGGAAGTCGTTGATCGTCTGCGTCGCGCCGTCGGTGCCCTTGCCGATCGCGCCGCCCGACCCGATCGCGACCGTGCTCTGATCCTGCTGGTAGCTGGCCCCGCCGGGGTCGTCGTCCACGCCGCCGACGAACGACGTGAGGCGGTCGACCTGGTACGGCTTGAGCACCTCCACCCCGCCCGCGGGCAGGATCCACAGCACGCTCGCCACGATCGTGAAGATGACCGCGCCGAACACGGCGAGGTGGTGCCAGGGCGTCCCCGCCACGAACAGGACGGCGAGGAGGATCACGAAGTAGACCAGCGCCGTGCCGAGGTCGGGCTGGACGAAGACGATCAGCGCAGGCACGATCGCCACGCCCGTCGCGAGCAGGGTGAACCGCCACGTGGAGATCGCGGCGCCGGCGGCGACCACCAGCCCCGCGAGCACGAGCATGAGGGCGATCTTCCCCAGCTCCGAGGGCTGGAGGTTGAGCGGGCCGATCTCGATCCAGCTGCGGGTCCCGCGGATGGTGGGGGCGAGGACGAAGACGACCGCGAGCGCGCCGAGCAGGCCGCCCCAGATCGCCCAGTGCCAGCGCGCCAGCGCCTCCAGGTTGAGGCGCGCGAACACGACCATGAGGACCAGCCCGGCGGAGACGTAGACCAGCTGGCGGGTGAAGTAGAAGCCAGGCGAGCCCTCGATGTCCTCCTGCGTCGATGCGCGGATCACATACAGGCTGATCGCCAGGATCGCCAGGATCGCCGCGATCATGATCCAGTCGGTCCGCCGCCCCGCGACCCGGACGCGCTCCAGGATGCCGGGCTCGGTGCGGACGGGGCTGAGCGTCGTCAATTGACCTCCGCCCCCTCGCCGCAGAGGGCGCCGTCGACGCCGAGGTGGGCGGTGATCACCTGGCAGACCGCCGGCGCCGCGGCGTTCGCGCCGGTCCCGGCGTGCTCGATCACCACCGCCACGACGATCTCGGGGTCCTCCGCCGGCGCGTAGCCCACGAACCAGGAG
Organism: Miltoncostaea sp.; assembly: GCA_029288175.1. Lineage (GTDB taxonomy): Bacteria > Actinomycetota > Thermoleophilia > Miltoncostaeales > Miltoncostaeaceae > JARFPS01. Next base: position 1,218 of record JARFPS010000080.1, read on the forward strand.
TGGTCTTGCTTGGGCGGGACCTCCGCGGTGCCGGTCTTGCCGGCCACCTTGGCGTCGGCGGGAAGCCCCCCGAACACCGAGGTGGCGGTGCCACCGCCGCCGTTGGTCGCCCGGTAGAGCCCCGCCCGCAGGGTCTCGATCGTCGACTCCGACAGCCCGACGTCGCGACGCTCGCGGGCGGCCAGCACGTTGCGCTCCTCGCGTCCGCTCGGTCTGACGACGCGACGCACCAGCGTCGGCGTGACCAGCTCGCCCCCGTTGGCGATCGCGCCGTACGCGCGCGCCATCTGCAGGGGCGTGACCTCCAGGAAGTTCTGACCGATGGCGAGCTGGATCGTGTCCCCGGGCTTCCAGATGCGGTCGATCTCCCCGAACTCGGCGCCGGAGAAGGTCTGGCGCTTCCAGGCGGGTGTCGGCACGACCCCCGGGGCCTCGGCGCCGTCGGCGAGATCGATCCCGGTCGGGGCGCCCAGCCCGAACCTGGTCGACCACTCCTGCAGCGGCGAGTCGGCCCTGCGGAAGAAGTTGTCGGCCACCTGGTAGAAGAACGTGTCGCTCGAGACCTCGAGCGCCACCGGAATCGTGATGTTGCCGTGCCACTGCTGGTCGTAGTTCTGGAACTCCTGGTCGTAGAGCGTGATGACCCCGGGGCTGTCGAGCGCGGTGTCCGGGGTGACGACCCGCTCCTGGAGCGCCGCGGCGCCGGTGATGGCCTTGAAGGTGGACGCGGCCGGGTAGCTCCCCTGGGTGGTCCGGTCGAACAGGGGCTGCAGCGGATCGCGATACAGGCGTGCGATGTCCTTCGGGCGGCCGTCGGTGAACGCCCCGGGGTCGAAGCTCGGGAAGGACGCGATCGCGAGCACCTCGCCGGTGCGCGGATCGAGGGCGACGCCGGCGGCGCCCTCGGCGAGGCCGTTGAGCTTGGTCCTCGTGCGAAGGGCGTCCTCGAGGGCCCGTTGGGTCCCCGCGTCGATCGACGTCTCCACGTTGCTGCCGGGGCTCGGCGCCACCGACGAGACGACGCCTCGCCCGACCGGCTGGCCGGCGGCGTCGACCTCGACGCGCACCTCACCCGGGGTCCCGCGCAGGAACGTCTCGTAGCTCGCCTCGAGGCCGGTGATCCCGACCCGCTCGTCGCCGAGGTATCCGCGCTCACGGTACGACGCGATCCGGTCCTCGGTGATCGCCCCGGTGTAGCCGACGGCGTGCGCGGCGTGGGGCTGCCCGTCGGGCGTCTGGCGATAGTCCCGCACGTAGCTCTGCTGCAGGGAGATGCCAGGGAACTGGCGCGGGCGCTCCTGCAGCGAGATCGCGAGCTTCGGATCGATGTCGGTCGCGATCGTTACGGACTGGTAGGGGGTGTTCTCGCCCGCCGCGACCGTCGCGTCGAGCTCCGCGTACGGGGTCCCGAGCAGCGGCGCCAGGCGCCGGAGGACCCGCTCGCGGCGCGCGCCGGTCAGCTCGCGGGGGCGGGCGACCACGTTCGTGGCGGGGCTGTTGCCGACGAGCGCCTTGCCCTCGCGGTCCGTGATCATCCCGCGCTCGGGCTCGACCACGACCGTCCGCAGGCGGTTGACCTCGGCCCGCTCGGCGTAGGCCTCGCTGCCGATGACCTGCATGAACCACAGGCGCACGACCAGCACCGCGATCAGGCCGACCGCGATGACGCCGAGCGCGGCGATCCGCCAGGCGACACGCGGCGTGAGCGTGGGCTGCCCGCCCGCGCGCGATGACTGCGGCGTGCGTCGCGGTCCCGACCCGAGCCCGCTCACGCGCGCGCTCCGGGCTCGCTCGTGGACGGACCCATGAGGCGTCGCGCCACCAGGAGCACGGGTGCGGCGAGCAGTGCGGTGAGGGCCATCGTCGGGAGGATGACGGCTCCGACCAGTTCTGCCGCACCGAGTGTGGTCCCCAGCAACGCTTGCACCGCCGCGTACCCCAGTCCCACGGCGCCGGCGGCGGCCACGGACATGACGATCGCCGCGAGCGGACGGGTCGCCTCGGCGCGCTCGTGGTAGTGCCCGGCGACCGCGCCGGCGGCCAGGTACAGGAGCGCGTAGACGCCGAGCGTCCCGATCGGAGCGGCCAGCTCGACGAGGAGCCCCGCGGCGAAGCCCGCGACGGCGCCGCTCAACGGACCCCGCAGCAGGCCGACCGCCACGACCGCCGGGGCGACCAGGTCGGGGACCCCGTCGGCGATCTGCAGGTACGGCATCACCGTGACCTGCAACAGCACGACCAGCACGATCAGCGC
>JARFPS010000093.1 GCA_029288175.1 Miltoncostaea sp.
ACCGCGACCTGGACCGAGCCCCGCCGCGATGCGCGCGAGGGGCGCGCCGGCTGTCGCGCCAGCCACTGGCGGAGCGCCTCGGGGTCGAAGCGGCGGTGGCCGCCGGCGGTCCGCACGTGTGGCACGCGCCCCTCGCTCGCCCACAGGCGAAGCGTGCTGGGGCTCACGCCCAGGGCGCGCGCGGCGGCCGAGACGCTCAGCCATGGTCCTTCCTGGCGCCTCATACGCGGCGCCACGAGCGATCGTTCGTCGGGACGTGTCTCAAGAGCGCTGTCGGGCATGGTGCGCCTCTACTCCGCATCGACTCGTAGTCTGCACCGGACGCCGTCCGCATAGCCGGCGGCCACGCGCACCGCCATTCGGTCGAGCGCGCGCTCGATGGCACGTCGCTCGGCGCCGCGATCCGCGAACGGCTCGGCCAGCACGCGGTCCACCGCGCGCCGCAGGGCCAGGGCCTCGGTCACCGGCGCGTCCCCCGGCTGCCCCTGGGCTCCGTGCCGGAAGCCCTCCCATTCGGCCTCGCGATAGCACTCGGCGAGATCTCCCCGCTCCAAGGCCTCGGAGAGCCCTTCGATGGCGTTGCCGACGCGGCCCTGGCGCGCGGAGGGCGACCGCATGCCGGCCGTGCGCCCCGCCGCCAGCTCCTCCTCGAAGGCCTCGATGACCTGCTTGCGCAGACCGCTCAGCTCCTCGGCCGCCGACTCCATCCGGTCCATGCGGGTGGGCACCAGCTCCTGCAGGCGCTGCTGGGGCGCGGGCGGCGCACCACCGCGCTCCGCGAGCCACTGCACCAGCTCGTCGAGCTCGAACCGTCGATGCCCGCCCGGCGTGCGCAGGTGCGGCACCCTGCCCTCGGCCGCCCAGGCGCGCAGCGACGAGGAGCTGACGCCGAGCAGCCGCGCCGCGGCCGAGACCGACAGCAGCTGGGAGCTGTCGTGCCGCGCGCCCGCGACATCGGCCCCGGCGGGGGCGGGGGTGCGGTCGGCGTCCATCGGCCCCGCGCTGCTGGTGGAGCCCGAATTCACTCCCGATCAGCTCCCCGTCGCGGACTCACGGCGTCCTCATTGTGCGATTTGACGCGATCCGGCATGAATGATTCATGCCAAGCCTGACCGTTTCGCGCAACCTGCATCTTGCGCGAGCCTCTGCGTGAAGCTCCCGAAACCGTAGGTTCACGGGCCGCCCTTCATTCAATTCTCACAACCCGCCCCTCAAACGCCCGGGGGGCCCGCTCGGTCGGGGCTCTTGACGGCGCGATGCTGGACGCGCCGCTCGGGATCCACGGCGAGCGCCGCGCGCTCGCGCGATGTCAGGCCGGGGCCGAGCGGCTGCCGGGCGGGCCCCAGCAGTCCCTCGAGCCAGGCGTCGATCCGCTCGGCGGGGCCACCTCCGGCCCGATGGGCGCGAGCGACCCCCTCGGCCAGCAGGGTCATCGCGGGGACGCTGGAACGGCTGACGCGGATGCCGCGCGGCCACAGCAGCGTCTCGCGGAGCTCCCAGTCGTGGCGGTCCAGCAGCGCGAAGCCCACGGCGAGCGCGGGGCGCGACGCCGCCACGGCGGGGAGGCTCGCGGCCAGCAGTTCGGAGGCGGGGCACCTGGGGATCCCCAGGCCCACGAGCGCCGTGGGCTCGTCCGCGACGCGCGCGATCAGGTCCGGGAGCGGCTCCGGCGTCATGGATCCCGGGGCGGGGGTCATGGAAGGCCCTTATATCCGGCGGGGCGGCCGGTCTCGCCTGCCGCCTCGCGCGCGGCCGCCTCCCGCTCGCGCCGGATGCGACGGCGCTCGCGGATCCCGATCAGGCCCCCCACGAGCAGCGTCACCCCGAAGGCCACGACGAAGGCCACCCAGATCTGGTCGGCGAACGCCCGGCCGGCGAAGAAGCCGATCAGCGCGGCCTGGGTCGACCAGACGATCGCTCCGAGCGAGTCGAACAGCAGGAAGCGCCGGTAGCGCATCAGCCCCGCGCCGCAGCTCATGTTGATGGCGATGCGGATGCCGGGAAGGAATCTGCCCACGAAGACGAGCGCGGCCCCCTGACGCTCCACCATGCGCTCCGCGACGGCCAGCCGGTCGGCGCCGGCGGTCCGCGTGACGAACCGGCGGATGGGCCCGCCGCCGCCCCGTCCGATCCAGAAGGCGGCCGAGTCGCCCACCACCGCGCCGATCGCGCCCGCGAGGATGACAAGGGGCAGCTCGAGCCGGCCCGAGGAGGCCAGCACGGCCGCCGCCACGATGCTCGTCTCGCCCGGCAGGATGGGGAAGACGCCGTCGCCGGCGACCACGAGTGCGACCGCCGGGTACCCCACCCGCGCGGCCCAGTCGGCGATGTCGTTGAAGCTGTCGAAGATCGACGCGACGATCACAAGGGAGAGCATCCTCCCCATGATGATGGCAGGGTCGCCGCGGCCCGGGCGGGTCGCGGCGGAGGGGGTCGCACAGGCCGAGGGCGCTGGTAGCGTCAACCCGTATGGGACGCATCGCAGACGCCGCGCTTCGGATGCTTGAGGCAGGGCCCGCGACGTCCCGCGATCTGGGTCGCCGGCTGGCCGACGCGGGCGTGACCAAGGCGCGCGACCCCGCGGCCGCGGTCCGTCGCGCGCTCAGGGACGACCCGCGGGCGATGACGATTCCCGGCGGGCGGTTCGCGAGCCTGGCCCAAGCGCTCGACGGCGTCACTCTGACCGCGATGGTCGATGCGCACGTCGTGTCCGAGCGAGCGCTGCCCGTCGACGGCGACCTCGCGCCGCTCTCGCTGCTGCCCCTGGGACCGATGGTGCCCCTTCCGAAGGGCGCTCGGCCCGGATCGGCCGTGTCCGTCCGCATCGACGCGCGCAGCCCGGCCGCGCTCGCCAAGCCGCTTCGCCGCGCCGGACGCCGACCCACCGACGAGGCGGCGTTGCTGACGGCCCTGCGCCGACACCTCCGTCCCGCGGATGGTCCGGGACTGGCGTCGCTGGCGCTGCTCGTGGCCGAGGTGGCCGCCTGCAACCCCGCGGCGTTCCGCGCGCCCGGGCGCCCGCTCACCGAGGTGATCGAACGGGCCGGGTACGAGGTGCATCTCGGCTGGGTCGGCGAGGCCGGCACGGCGTGGGACGCGGTGACGCACGCGCACGCCGGCGCCCTGCAGGAGCAGGCGCTCACGTTGCTGGGGGCGGAGCGGGTCGAGGAGTCCATCGCGCTGCAGGAGCGGTTGGTGGAGCTGTTCGACGAGCACGGCTTCGGCGATCAGGCCCGCGCGGCCCGCCGTCGCCTGGTCCGCACCCTCGCGCGCCACGGGCGCTCCGAGGAGGCCCGGGCCGTGGTGCGCGAGTCGTTTCCGGCCGACGATCCCGAGGATCGCTACCTGGCGGCCGTGGTGGCCCACCGCGAGGCCGATCACGTTGAGGCGCGCCGGATGGTCGAGGAGGGGCTCGCCCGGACGACGGAGGAGCGCTCGGAGATCGGCGACGCCCTCGATGACCTGGGCGGAGATCTCGACGCGCAGGCGGCCTTCGCCCATATCCGGTCCCGGCTCGAGGCCATCGAGGAGGACCCCGCTGCCCTCGCGGGCGCCCTGGTCGCCCCGAGCCGCTCCTACCTCGTCGAGGCGCTGATCGACGCGACCTTCGACGGCCTCTCCGACGCCGAGGCCGAGGGGCTCGTCCGGGCGATCGCCGCCCAGGGCGGCGCTGACGGCCGCGATGCCTGCATCGCCATCGCGGCGGTGCTCGACGGCCCCGTCGCCGACGTCGCCCGCGCGGTGGCGGCGCCACCGGTGGGCGCGCGCCCCACCCGCCCGGTCGTGTCCGGTCTCGTCGAGGCCCACCCGACGGGCGCCTGGACCACCTCGCTCGACGACGCGCCCGACCAGCAGCAGATCATCATCGCGGTCGCCAAGGAGGCCGATCGCGTCGCGCCACTCATCGGCCTGATCGATCTGGAGGAGCTCGGCGGCGGCGTCAAGGACGTCTTCTTCCTCCCGGACATGGCCCCCTCGCGGCTCCGCTTCGAGATCCTCGACCCCATGGTCGAGAATGGGCTCCCGGCGCGGGAGGTCCCGGTACCCGAGGCCGTCGCCCGGTTGCGCGAGGGCCTCGCGGCCACCCGGCGCCGAGGGTGGGTCATGCCGTCGGTCGAGGTCCAGCCGGTGCTGACGCGGCTCGACCGCTGGGTCTTGGGACGCAGCGTCGAGGGCGGCCCGGCCACGACCTCCGAGGCCTAGCCCCGAGCGCCCTCCCGCTCGGAGTCGTCCGCGACCCCGAGCAGCCGGGCCACGGGACGGGCGCTCAGTCCGTAGAGCGCCGTCGTGGCGACGATGACGATGAAGGTGACGGGCACGAGGTCGGCGGCGCCCGGCACGCCCCGGTCCTCGAGCTCCAGGGCGAAGACCGACGCCACGGACGCGGCCACGATGCCCCGGGGTGCCATCCACGCCAGGAACGCCCGCTCTCGGAGCGAGAGCCGCGACCGCAGCGTCGAGAGGGCCACCGCCAGCGGCCGGACGAGGACGACGAGCACGGCCACCAGCGCAAGCGAGGCGGGCAGCACGTCGGTGAGGCTGGACGCCGAGACGCGCGCCGAGAGGACGATGAACAGGATGCCCGTCAGGATCCCGCCCACGATCTCCTTGAACTCGGCGATGTGGGCGATCGGGACGCGTCGCTGGTTGGCGATGGCCATGCCCATCAGGACGACCGCGAGGAAGCCCGAGTCCTCGAGCAGCACGTCCGGCACCGCGTAGGTCATCAGGACGAGCGCCAGCGTCAGGCCGACCTCGAGCGATTGGCTGAGCCCGCCGAATCGGAGGATCAGAAAGAGGGCGACGGCCCCCACCCCGCCGGCAAGGACGCCCACCGCGATGGTGAGCAGGAAGTCCTCGGCGCCGTGCAGGGTGTTGAAGCTCACGTTGGTGACGATCAGGTGGAAGGTCACCACCGCGATGATCGCCCCGATGGGGTCGATGAGGATGCCCTCCCACCGCGTGACGGTCGCGACGCGACCCCCCAGGCGCGCCGCCCGCAGGATCGGGATGACCACCGTGGGTCCCGAGACGATCAGGATCGCGCCAAGCAGCACGGACATCTGGGTGCTCAGGTCGAACAGCGCGAGGATGCTCAGCGACGCCGCGACCCACGTCACCGCGATGCCCACGGTGAGCAGACCGGCCACGGCCCGGTGGGCCCCCTCGGGGACCGACGCGAACCGCAGGCCGAGCCCGCCGTCGAAGAGGATGACCGCCACCGACAGCGACACGAACGGCACCAGCAGGTCGCCGAACAGCTCGTCGGGATCGAGGACTCCCAGCACCGCCCCGAAGATGAACCCCAGGGGCAGGAGCAGGACGATCGAGGGCAACCGGAGGCGGGTGCCGATCGCTTGCCCTCCGGCCGCCAGCAGCACGATGAGGGCCAGCTCGAAGATGTCCGAGCTGGTCACGCGGGCCGCGCCTCGATCAGGCGGCGCGACGCTCCTGCTCGTCGAGGACGACGGGCCGCTCGTCGTCCTCGTGATCGATCAGGTGCGCTCCGGGAACGGGAGCCGGGCGCAGCAGGGCCTCGGTCTGGAGGCGCCCACGCTCCAGGAAGGGCGCGGCGAACGTCGCGAGCGCGATGGGTGCTGCCAGCACGGCGGCCGCGGGGGCTCCCGCCCCCAGCGACAGTACCGACAGTGCCGCGAGGCCCACCCCTCCGACGAAGCGCAGGGTCGAGAACCCGGGGCCGCTCATGTCGCCATCGGCGCCGCGCGCCGACCAGACCACGAGCGACGCGAGGATGATTCCGGCAAGAAGCGCGCCGACGATCACGTCCACCTCCACAGACCGCTGGGCCCCTTGACTTGGCGGTCACGACGCGATTCCCTGCGAAGAGTCGGCGCACGTCCCGTACGGCGTGTGCGATAATGCGCCCATGGCGGATATTCCGGCAGAGATCGTTGAGTCGTTGAAGACCATCGACTCCGACATCGCCGACGGGCTCACCGACGCGCTCGAGCCGGTCGCGGCCGAGCTCGGCCCCCGTGAGGTGGCCGTGCTGCAGCGGCTCATCAACGGCGTGGCCGATGATGCTCCGGCCGCCGAGCTCAACGCCTTCGTGCGCTTGCTGCCCGTGACCGTCAGCCGGGCGGTGCAGCCCGCGATCGACCCGGTGGTCGCCGGGAGGTAGGCCGCCGGGCGCCGCGCCACCCTCAGGGGCGGGTCGCCAGGCCGGCCGAGAAGAACGCACGGGCCGCGGTCAGCGCCTCATCACCGGTGGTCGTGGTCGCCTTCAGATCGCGCCAGCGGAGCACGGCGCCGGTCCAGGGCTCCTCGCGCCACTCCGCGCCCTCCGGCAGGTGGCCGCCCGGTCGATCGGTCAGCACGTAGAGGTAGGGCTCGGGGTCCCGCTCGTCGCCGGGCGCCACCCCGCACGTAACGCGCCGGGAATCGAACGCCTGGTCGAAGTGCTCCGGCCACAGCTGGACGCGGCCGGCGTCGGGCCCGGCCTCGTAGCGCGAGCGGGCCAGCGCGTGCGCGCCGAACGAGAGGAAGGTCCCGAACCCGGTCGGAGGCGCCGGTGCGGGCTGGTCGGAGAAGCCCGAGGGATCGAGCGACAGGTCGACACCGCGCTCCCGGAAGCGCTGCACGAGGTCCGCCGCCGCCGCCCGCGCGCTCAGACCCTCGAGGGCCGCCCCCACCCCGTCGGGCGCGGGCAACACGGTGAGGTGCGGCCGTGCGGGCTCACACACCATCGCGGGCTGGAGAAGGGCGTCGTCGGGGAACCCGGGCGTGGTGATGCCGTTCGCCCGCCCGCGCAGCCCGAAGCGCCCCGTCAGCCCGCGTCGCGCGGCGCCGATCACCTGGGCGATGCGGTGCAGGCCGTCGCGGGCCGCCGGGTAGGCCGGCCCGCCCAGGTCCGGCAGTGGGTCGGGGAAGATCAGGCC
>JARFPS010000116.1 GCA_029288175.1 Miltoncostaea sp.
GTCATGGGCCATGTGGACCACGGCAAGACGTCGCTGCTGGACGCCATCCGCTCGACCGAGGTCGCGGCGGGCGAGGCCGGCGGCATCACCCAGCACATCGGGGCCTATCAGGTCCACCACGACGATCGCGGGATCACCTTCCTGGACACACCGGGCCATGAGGCCTTCACGGCGATGCGGGCGCGCGGAGCCCGGGTCACCGACGTGGCCGTCATCGTCGTCGCGGCGGACGACGGCGTCATGCCGCAGACGGTGGAGGCGATCGACCACGCCCGGGCGGCCGAGGTGCCGTTCATGGTGGCGATCAACAAGATCGACAAGGACGGCGCCAACCCGGACCGGGTCAAGCAGGAGCTGTCGCAGCACGAGGTCCAGCCCACCGAGTGGGGCGGCTCTCACGAGTTCGTCGACGTGTCGGCGGTCGTCGGCACCGGCATCGACACCCTGCTGGAGACCGTGCTGCTCGTCGCCGACGCCGATGCGGAGCCGACCGCCAATCCGGACCCCGAGGCCTCCGGAACGATCATCGAGAGCCGCCTGGACGCCGGTCGCGGTCCGGTGACCACCGTCCGGGTGCAGCGCGGCACGCTCCGCGTGGGCGACGTGGTCCTCGCGGGAGACAGCTACGGCAAGGTCCGGGCGATGCACGACTACACCGGCTCCGAGATGGCGGAGGCGACCCCGTCCGAGCCGGCCGAGATCCTCGGGCTGTCGAGCGTCGTCGACGCAGGCGAGCGCTTCCGGGTGGTCGAGAACGAGCGCACGGCCCGGCAGATGGCGGCCGATCGCAGCCAGCGCCTTCGTACCGAGGCGTTGGCCAACCGACGGCCGGTGTCGCTCGACGACCTCTTCGCCCAGATCAGCGAGGGTGGGCTCAAGGAGCTCAACATCATCATCAAGGGCGACGTGCAGGGGTCGGTCGGCGCGCTCGAGGACGCCCTCGAGAAGACCAACCAGAGCGAGGTCCGCCTGCGCGTCATCCACACCGGGGTGGGCGCCATCAACGAATCGGACATCATGCTCGCGTCCGCTTCGCAGGCGATCGTCATCGGGTTCAACGTGCGCCCGCGCCCCGAAGCCAGCGCGCTCGCCGAGCGCGAGGGCGTGGACGTCCGCACCTACCGGGTCATCTACCGCGCGATCGAGGACGTTCAGAACGCCCTGGTGGGGATGCTCGAGCCGGACATCGTGGAGGACGTCACCGGCCAGCTCGAGGTGCGCGCCACGTTCAAGGCGAGCCGCCTCGGCACCATCGCGGGGTGCTACGTGACCGAAGGGGTCATTCGCCGCTCGAGCAAGGTGCGTCTCGTCCGTGACGGCACCGTGGTCCACGAGGGGAGCCTCGCCAGCCTGAAGCGCTTCCAGGAGGATGCCCGAGAGGTGACGGCCGGCTTCGAGTGTGGGGTCCTCATCGCCGACTTCAACGACGTGAAGGACGGCGACCAGATCGAGGCGTACGAAACTCGAGAGGTCGCGCGCACGTCTCAGTCCGCATCCGAGGAGCCCGCCGCCGCGGCGACGACCGGGGACTGAGGGCGGGGTCGTGGGCGAGGCCGGTTTCGTCGGCATCCTGAGCGTCGACCTCCAGCTCCCCGCCTCGTCGAGCCTCAAGCAGAAGCGCAAGCATCTGCGGCGCCTGAAGGCGGCGCTCGTCAAGCGCTTCGCCTGCTCGGTGGCCGAGGTCGACCACCACGACCTCTGGCAGCGCACGCGTCTGACGCTGGCCCTCGTGGAGACGGACGCGAGCGAGGCCGAGGCGCGGGTCCAGGACGCCTCGCGCGCGATCCACGCCGATCCGGAGTTCGTCGTGCTGGGCGAGTCGCGCGACCTCGTGGAGGGCGCGGGCGAGTTCGCGGGGACCTGGGGGTCGGGGTGAGCGGCGGCACGCGGCGCCGTCGCGCCGACGCGATCATCCGCGAGGTCGTCGCGCAGACGGTCCGGACCGGGCTGTCCGATCCCCGCCTCGGCCCGGTCACGATCACCGACGTTTCGGCCACCGCCGACCTGCGCGAGGCCACCGTCCGGTTCACGACGCTCGACGCCGAGGACCGCGACTCGGCGGCCGACGCGCTCGAGGCGGCGCGCGGGGTGCTTCAGGCCCGCATCGGGGAGGCGCTGTCATCGCGCCACACGCCCCAGCTCCGGTTCGTCTTCGACGACCACCACGACCGGGCCGAGGCGCTGACCCGGCTGATCGACGAGCTCGCGCCACCGGAGGACGCGTGAGCGGCGGAGCGGCGAGCGCGACGGGATCGCCGGCGCAGATCGCCGAGGCCCTCATCCGGTGGGACGGGCCCATGTGCGTGATCTCGCACCACAATCCCGACGGCGACGCCATCGGTTCGACCCTCGGGCTGGGCCGGCTGCTACGAGCTCTGGGCCGAGACGTCAAGCTGCTGAACCCCGATGAGGGGGTGCCGCCTGACGATCTGGCGTTCCTGATGGGACCAGGAGAGGCGATCGAGCACGAGGTACCCGCCGATCTGGGCGACCGCATGCTCGTGGCCGTCGACTGCGCGAGCGAGGGCCGCATGTGGAAGGGCGCTCGCCACCGCGACGCCAAGCGACTGCTGAACATCGACCACCACTCGGACAACGTCGCCTACGGGGACGTCAATCTCGTTGACCCCTCCGCGTCGAGCGTGGGGGAGATCCTTGTCCGGGTGGCCGAGGCCGCCGGCTGGCCGTTGAGTCCCGAGGTCGCAACCCCCCTTTACGTCGCGATGGTCACCGACTGCGGCAGGTTCGGCTACGGCAACACCAGCCCCGAGACGCATCGCGTCGCATCGGTCCTGCTCGAAGCCGGCGTCGATCCGGCCGAGATCAACCGTCACCTCTACGAGGACCAGCCCCTGCCGCGTCTCATCCTCACCGGGCGCGCCCTGGCCCGGGCGAGCCGCCTGGCGGGAGACCGTTTGGTCGGGGCATGGATCGACGCCGACGACTTCCGCGAGTCGGGGACCGACGACTCGGAGGGCATCGTCGAGATCCTGCGTTCCGCCGAGGGCGCCAGCGCCGCGGTGCTGGCCCGAGAGGCGGGCCCTCCGGGCAACTGGCGGGTCTCCCTGAGGTCGGCCCGCCCGGATCTGGACGTCGCGGAGATCGCCCACGAGGCCGGCGGCGGCGGGCATCCCGCCGCCGCGGGTTTCAGCACCAGGATGCCCCCCGGCGAGCTGTTCCCGTGGGTCGAGGAGCGCGTCCTCGGCGCGCTCGATGGCGCCGGCTGAGCCGCTCTCCGTGTGGCGGGTCGACAAGCCGGCCGGTCCGACCTCGCACGACGTGGTGGACCGGGTGCGCCGCGGCCTGCGTCGCGGCGTCAAGGTGGGACACACCGGTACCCTCGACCCGTTCGCGTCCGGTCTGCTGGTCGTCCTGGTGGGGCGCGCCACGCGCCTGGCACGCTTCATGACCGGTGCCGACAAGACCTATGAGGCCGACATCCGACTCGGCGTGGTCAGCGACTCGGGCGATCCCGACGGGCGGCTCTCGCCGACGGGGGCCGCTCTCCCGGACGAGGGCGCCATCGCGCGCGCGGTGGCGTCGTTCCACGGGCCGCAGCGGCAGCGGGTGCCCGCCCTGGCCGCGGTCAAGGTCGACGGCGAGCGGCTGTACCGCCGCACGCGCCGAGGTGAGACGCCCGCACTGCCGGAGCGGGAGATCACCATCCACGACATCGCCCTGCGAGCGGCGCCGTCCGTCGACGGCACCGTTCCGCTCCGGGTCCGCTGCAGCGCGGGCACCTACGTCCGCCGTCTCGCCACCGATCTGGGCGATCGCTTGGGATGCGGCGCCTACTGCGCGGCGCTCCGGCGCACGGCGGTGGGCGATCTCGCCCTGGAGGGGGCGGTGACCCCGGACGCGGTCGTCGAGGAGGGTCAAGGAGACCTTCGCGCCGCGCTCGCCCACCTGCCCGAGCGCGCACTGACCGCGGAGCAGGCGGAGGGCGTTCTGCATGGGCGTGCCATCGAGGGTCAGGCCGAGGGTGTTGCCACCCTTTGGCACGGCGAGCGCCTGCTGGCCGTCGCCGAGGGTGGGGGCGACGGCACTCTGCGGCCGAAGGTGGTGCTGGGGTGAGGCGCTACCGATCGATGGGCGACCTTCCGCTCGGTGGCCCGCGACGGGCCATCGCCATCGGAGCCTTCGACGGCGTTCATCTCGGCCATCGGGAGATCATCCGGCGCGCGGTCGAGATCGGCCGGGAGCGGGGGCTCCGGTCGATGGCCCTGACCTTCGACCCGAACCCCATGGCCGTGCTGAGGCCCAAGCTGGCGCCCGCCGTGCTGACCTCCGCGCCCCTCAAGGCGCAGCTCATCTCGCGCCTGGGTCCCGACGAGCTTCTGGTGGTCCCCTTCAACCGCGCGTTCTCCCGCATCACCGCCACGCGCTTCGCCGAGATGCTCGCCAGCGCCCCCCTGGGGGCGGACGCCGTGGTGGTCGGCGCCAACTTCCGGTACGGCCACGGCGGCGAGGGCACGGCCGACACCCTGCGCCAGTTCGGGCGCGCCCAGGGCATGCTCGTCGAGGTGCCCGAGACGGTCTGCTCTCGGGACGACAAGCCGGTCTCCTCGACACGGGTCCGACGCCTGATCGCGACGGGCCACGTCGAGGAGGTGGCCGAACTGCTGGGCCGGCCGCACGCCATCGACGGCGTGGTCGAACGCGGGGACGGTCGCGGGCAGGGTCTCGGCTTTCCCACGGCCAACGTGGCGATGGAGGCGGGAACGGCCGTCCCGGAGCAGGGCGTCTACGCCGGCCGCGTGGGACTGGTCGGCGCAACCTCGGCGGCGGCCATCAACATCGGCACGTCGCCGACCTTCGCCGGCGCCGACAGGCGCGGGGTGCGGGTCGAGGCCTTCCTCCTGGACCATGACGGGAGCGATCTCTACGACCAGCCGATCCGCGTCGAGTTCCTCGCGCGACTCCGCCGCGAGGAGCGCTTCGAGTCGGTCGACGAGCTCGTCAAGCAGATGCAC
>JARFPS010000120.1 GCA_029288175.1 Miltoncostaea sp.
CGCCTGATCGCACGCGCGGGCGACGCCCCGGGCCACCAGGTTGATGGCCGGGTCGCGGAAGACCTCCTCGGCCTGCCCCGCGGTGGCCACCGCGATCGCCCCGCGGCGGCCCATGCGCAGGGCGCGGGCCGCCGGGTTCGGCCCCGTGTAGCCCATCGCCGCCGCGGTCTGGAGCACGCGCTCGCGCGTGGCGGCGGCCAGGCGGTCCGGCTTGTTGAAGGCGTTCGACACCGTGGCCACGGACACGCCCGCAGCGCGGGCGACGTCACGGATGGTCGGCGTGTCGGGGGAGGGGTTGTCAGCAGACATTGAAACGTTTAGATTCGCGCCCACAGCGCCTGTAAAACGTTTCATATTCCGGTCGCAGGCGGAACCCCCCGGTCCTGGAGACACACCATGAGCACGCTTCTCGCACCCCAGATGGTCATCAACAGCCGGATGCTCTACTTCGTATGGGTCCCGGCGGACCCCGACGCCGCCAAGGCGATGGTGCCCGAGGGCCTCACGCCGATGGACAACGGCCAGGTCTTCATGAACCAGTACGTCGTCGACGACGAGAACCAGACCAGCGGTTTCGGTCAGTACTCGCTGACCTACATCGGCCTGGACCTCGAGGGCGCGTATGCGCCCGACGGCGAGACGCCCGGGCGTTGGTGGACGCACTACTTCAACTCCAGCGCCGACATGCGCGCGTACGCCTCCGAGCGCGGCGTGCCCGCAACGCCGGGTGAGACGACGATCGAGATCGACGGCGACACCCTGGTCGCCACCACCTCGTCGGACGGCGTCCCGGTCATCCGCACCACGGCGAAGGTCGGCCCCAAGAGCGACATCGTCGCGCGTGGCCAGCTGAAGTACATCACCGACATCGGCGGCCAGCTGACCAGCGGCCTCTATCCGTACGTGGCGAACCTGGTCGACCCATGGGAGGTCACCGCGCTCGAGTTCCTGGAGCCGAGTCACTCGGTGTACGCGCTGCGGCCGGCCGATCCGCTCCAGGTGATCGGGGGCTTCTACTCGCCCAACGCCTCGTTCTGCTACCCGGGCGGCGAGGAGCCCGTCGGCTAGCTCACCGCCTCGCAGCGGCGCGCCGTCTGGCGCGCCGCTCTACCCTCTGCGCATGCACCGCACCCCGCGCGGAGCCCTGCGGACATGATCGCCGTCCTGACACTGGTGGTCGTGGTGCTGCTGTCGCTGGTCATCACGCGCATGGCGACGGTGGCGCTCACCCTCACCGGCATGTCGAGCGAGGCGGCCCGGTTCCAGGCCCGATCGGCGCTCACCGGAGCCGGATTCACCACCAGCGAGTCCGAGGCCGTCGTCAACCACCCGGTGCGCCGGCGCATCGTGCTGTTCCTGATGCTTCTGGGCAGCGCGGGGCTGGTGACCGTCCTCGCGACGCTGATCTTCACCTTCACCGAGGCCGCGCGGACGGACGAGGGCCTGCAGCAGCTCGGGTTCATCATCCTTGCCCTTTTCGCGATCTGGCTGTTCGCGAGGAGCCGTCTCTTCGACCGGCTCATCACACCCGGCCTGGCGCGTCTGTTCGGTCGCGCGATGCACCTGGAGCTCGGCGACTACCACGGGTTGCTGCACCTGGCCGACGGCTACACGGTCCGCGAGATGATCGTCTCCGCCGACCACTGGATGGCCGACCGCACCCTGGGCGAGCTCGAGCTCCGCCAGGAGGGCGTGCTCGTGCTCGGGCTCCAGTGCGGGGGCGAGTACCTGGGCGCACCCACGGCGCCGGTGATGATCAAGCCCGGCGACGTCTGCGTCTTCTACGGGAGCCACGACGCGCTGGACAGCATCGACGGTCGTGAGCGTGGCCCGAGCGGCGACGCGGCGCACGTCGCCTCAGTCGTGCGTCATCGCGAGGAGGTGCTGGGCGATCTGCTGCGCGACGAGGACCGGCGCGGCAGTCGCCGCGGGGCCGACAGCGCGTCATCCGGGCCGACCAGCGCCGACACCGCGGCCTGAGCGATCGTCACGCCCGGGTTGCCGAGCGACCAGAGGCGCACCGGTCCGAGACGCAGGGCGCGCTGGGGCCGGTCGGTGGGGACCGGCTTGGGGGTGCCGCCCAGCGGCACGACCCGTTCCATGAGTCCCCGCCCCAGCCAGAGGAAGACCCTCGTGGGGCGGATGTCGATCCCGAACAGGGGGCCCACCTGCACGGCGACATTGCGTTCGTGGCCTCGCACGCGCGGCATGGGGCGATGCTAGGCATGCCGTCGGCCGTCGCCGCGCGCCGGGGTCCCGACTACAGTCCGGCTGTGGTTCGGCGATGGCCAACGCTGGTGGTGGCGGTGCTGCTGCTGACGGCGGCGTCGTCCGCCGCGGCGCAGGCACCGGTGCCCCAGGCCGAGAGCTACGTGCTCGTCAACACCCGCACCGGCGCGGTGCTGGCGGGCGCCAAGCCGATGGAGCGCCTGCCGATGGCGAGCACCACGAAGATCATGACGGCGCTCATCGCCATCGAGCAGAGCGATCCGGACGATCTGGTCACGGTGCCGCCCGAAGCCGCGATCGGGGGCTCGACCGCGGAGTTGGTCGTCGGCGAGCGGCTGAGGATGGACGACCTGCTGACCGGCGTGCTCGTGGGCAGCGGCAACGATGCGGCCATCACCGCGGCGCACGCCGTCGCGGGTTCCGAGCCGGCGTTCGTGGACCTGATGAACCGCCGGGCCGAGGCCCTCGGGTTGCGCGACACCCGCTTCGCCAACAGTCATGGGCTCGACGCGCCCGGGCACTACTCGAGCGTGCGCGACCTGGAGCGCCTGGGGAGGGTGGCGATGCGCCAGCAGCGGTTCCGGGAGCGCGTGGGGTCGCGTCGCGCCGCCATCCCGGGGCCCGGGGGCGTCGGAACGCGGACCTTCGAGTCGAAGAACGGCCTGCTGGACATCTTCGAGGAGGCCGACGGCACCAAGACCGGTCAGACCGCCGACGCGGGCTACACGCTGGTGGCGCGCGCCGCGCGCCCTGAGCTGGGCGTCACGCTCGGGCTGGCGCTCATCGGCTCGCCGAGCGAGGCGGTGCGCGCCTTCGATGCCAAGAGCCTGTTCGAGTGGGGCTTCCGCCAGTACGCGCGGCCCGAGCTGCTGCCCGACGGCGCCGTGGTCGGCTCGGCCGACATCCGGGACCGGCCCGGGGTGTCGGTCGACTACCGCGTCGATGGCGCCGTGAGGATGCCCATCAGGGTCGACGGGCCGCCGATCAAGGAGGTCATCACCGCCCCGGCGGAGCTCCAGGGGCCGGTGAGCGAGGGCGACGTGCTGGGCGAGATCGTGGTGCGCCAGGGAGAGCGGGAGCTCGCGCGTCGTGATCTCGTCGCCGCCGAATCCGCCACTGGGCCCGGACTGTGGGATCGCGTGCGCGACGTCCTCGGTAGCCTCACCCCATGATCGTCACCGTCACCCTCAACGCGGCCCTCGAC
>JARFPS010000126.1 GCA_029288175.1 Miltoncostaea sp.
GCTGGAGGCGGCGCTTCAGGGTGCGCGCGAGCGAAATCAGCGTCTGGGGGAGTACCTGCTCGCCGAGAACCTCGTGGCGCGGGAGCATCTGGGCGCGGCCCTCGGCGAGCAGTACGGCGTGCCCTACTGGGATCCGTCCCAGGGCTCGGACCCGACGGTGCTCGAGGTGTTGGACCCCAAGAGCGCGCGCCGCTACAACGCGGTCCCGGTCGGTCGGGACGCGGAGGGGCGCCTGCTGGTGGCCATGTCCGACCCGTCGAACGTCTTCGCCATCGACGATCTGCGGCTGCTCACGCGGCACGAGATCCGCCCTCTGTTCGCGCACCCCGACGACGTCCATACGCTGCTCGGCGAGCAGGGGGCGATCGGGGACGTGGTGGCCGACCTGGTCGGTCAGGCCGAGGGCGGCCATCACCAGGGGCCCGGCGAGCTCACCGCCGACATCAGCGACACACCGGACGACGCGCCGGTGGTGCGTCTGGTCAACTCGCTCATCGTGCGCGCCGTCGACGAGCGCGCGTCGGATATCCACTTCGAGCCCCAGGCGTCGGAGATGACGGTGCGCTATCGGGTGGACGGCGTGCTGCGAGGGGTCGCCTCGGTGCCGTCACGGCTCGCGAGCGGCGTGACGAGCCGCGTGAAGGTCATGGCCGACCTGGACATCGCCGAGAAGCGCCAACCCCAGGATGGCCGCGTGGGCCTCACGGTGGGCGACAAGAGCCTGGACCTGCGGGTCGCCACACTGCCGACGGTGTACGGCGAGAAGGTTGTCATCCGCGTGCTGGACAAGTCGAACGTGCTGCTGCGGCTGTCCGACCTGGGCTTCGCCCGCGACACGCTCGAGGGCTTCGAGGGCTGCTACCGGCGGCCCTACGGGGCGGTACTGGTCACCGGCACCAAGGGGTCGGGGAAGTCGACCACTCTCTACGGGGCGCTCAACATCCTCAACAGCCCGGACAAGAACATCATCACGGTGGAGGATCCGGTCGAGTACCGGCTGGCCGGCATCAACCAGGTGCAGGTCAATCCGAAGGCCGGCCTGACGTTCGCGGCCGGGCTCCGGTCGATCCTCCGCTGCGACCCCGACATCGTGATGATCGGTGAGATCCGCGACCGCGAGACGGCGCAGATCGCCGTCGAATCCGCGCTGACGGGCCACCTGGTGCTCGCGACGCTCCACACCAACGACAGCGCCGGCGCGTTGACCCGGCTGACCGAGATGGGCGTGGAGCCGTTCCTGTCGGCCAGCGCCGTGACGGGGATCCTCGTCCAGCGGCTGGCCCGCCGCCTGTGCGACGGTTGCAAGCGGCCCGTCAGCGCGTCGCACGCCGTGCTGAAGGACCTCTGTGACACGGAGGTGCTGCCGCAGGGCCTTCCCGACCCCACGCCGGTGTTCGAGCCCGTGGGCTGCCAGCGCTGCGGCGGGCTCGGCTACCGCGGCCGCGTGGGAGTC
Source organism: Miltoncostaea sp. (assembly GCA_029288175.1). Classification (GTDB taxonomy): domain Bacteria; phylum Actinomycetota; class Thermoleophilia; order Miltoncostaeales; family Miltoncostaeaceae; genus JARFPS01. The sequence continues at coordinate 1,454 of JARFPS010000126.1, forward strand.
TACGAGCTGCTGACCATGAGCGAGACCATTCAGCGGATGGCGGTGGAGGGCTCCTCGTCGGAGGTCATGATGCGGCAGGCGCGCTCGGAGGGCATGCGCACGCTGCTCGAGGACGGGCTGCTGAAGGTCATCGGAGGGATGACCAGCCTCGAGGAGCTGGCCCGGGCCATCGGCTGAGGGTCTTCAGCGGGGTTCGGGGCGCGTCGATAAGGACCACAGCCGGGCTCCCCCGGCCGCCATGTCCCCGAGCCGAGGCCCCGTTGTGCTCGATTTCGCCGAGCTGATCAAGCAGGTCGTCAGGAGCGGCGCCAGCGACCTCCACGTGGCCGCCGGGTCGCCGCCGATCGTGCGGCTCAACGGGGAGCTCGTGCGGGTGGGCGACACTCCGCTGACGCCGGCCGAGACCCGCCAGATCGTCTACGGCATCCTCAACCAGTCCCAGCGCCAGCGGTTGGAGGAGGAGCTTGAGATCGACTTCTCCTACTCCGTGCCCGGACTGGTGCGCTTCCGCGTCAACGCCTATCACCAGCGGGCGTCGCTGGGCGCGGCGCTGCGCGTGGTGCCGACGGCCGTCCGGACGCTGGGCGAGCTGAACCTCCCTCCGGCCATCGGTCAGTGGGTGACCAAGCCCCGGGGGCTCGTGCTGGTCACGGGGCCCACGGGGTCGGGCAAGTCCACGACCCTCGCCGCGCTGGTCGACGCGATCAACGAGAGCCGCGCCTGCCACATCATGACCGTCGAGGACCCGATCGAGTTCCTCCACACCAGCAAGCGCGCGGTGGTCAACCAGCGCGAGGTCGGCGGCGACACCCATTCGTTCTCCGCCGCCTTGCGCAGCGCGCTCCGCCAGGACCCCGACGTGATCCTGCTCGGCGAGATGCGCGACCTCGAGACGATGCAGATCGCCCTGACCGCGGCCGAGACCGGCCATCTGGTCTTCGGCACCCTGCACACCTCGGATGCGCCGCAGACCGTCGATCGCATCATCGACGTCTTCCCGTCCCATCAGCAGGGGCAGGTGCGCACGATGCTCTCGAACGCGCTGGAGGGCGTCTGCACCCAGCAGCTGGTCCCCACGGTGTCGGGCGGCCGGGTGGTCGTCTGCGAGGTGCTGTCGCCGACCCCGGCCGTCCGCAACCTGATCCGCGAGGGCAAGACGCACCAGATCTACTCGGTGATGCAGACCGGCTCCAAGCACGGCATGCAGACCATGGACGCGGCACTCGCCCACCTCGTGCAGCGCGGGACCATCCGTCCCGACGTGGCGATGGAGCGCGCCTGCGCCGAGGATGAGCTGCGGCGCCTGCTCGGCATGGGCGCCCAGGCCGCATGAGCGCACGCACCTACACCTGGAAGGCCCTCGCCCCGGGAGGTGCCACCCAGAGCGGCGAGATGGTGGGGCAGTCCCAGGCCGAGGTGGCGGCCCAGCTCCGCACGCGCGGGCTCACCGTCGTCGACGTCAACCAGAAGGCCGGCTCACTCGATCTCGACGAGCTGCTCGATCGGTTCCGACCGGTCAAGGCGCGCGAGATCACCGTGCTCGCCCGTCAGCTGGCGACGATGGTGGCCAGCGGCCTGTCGCTTCTCCGCGCCCTGTACGTGCTGGAGGAGCAGACCGAGACGACCAAGGTGAAGGGCGCCGTCTCCTCGGTGCGCCGCGACGTCGAGGCCGGGCTGTCGCTGTCGCAGGCGATGTCCAAGCACCCCGCGGTGTTCAACGAGCTGTTCGTGGCGATGGTCCGGGCGGGCGAGGCCGGCGGCAACCTCGAGGAGGTGCTCGAGCGCGTCGCCGTGCAGCTCGAGAAGGACGATCACCTGAAGCGCACCGTGCGCGCCGCGATGGTCTATCCGATCCTGATCGGCGTCTTCGCGGTGGGCGTCCTGACCGGGATGGTGCTGTTCATCATCCCGATCTTCGCCGAGATGTTCGAGGACCTGGGCGGTGATCTGCCCACTCTGACGGCCTTCATGATCGGCGTGTCGGACGCGATGCGCGGCTACTGGTACCTGTTCCTCGCCGCGCCCATCGTGTTGACCTTCGCCTTCGTCAAGTGGAAGACGAGCGCCAGCGGCGGGCTGGCGTGGGATCGCCTCAAGCTGCGCATGCCGCTCAAGATCGGCGACATCGTGCGCAAGATCGCCACGGCCCGCTTCGCGCGCACGCTCGGCACGCTGACCGCCTCGGGCGTTCCGATCCTTCAGGCGCTCGAGATCACGGCGCACACCGCGGGCAACCGGGTCATCTCGGACCCCATGGCCGAGGTGGGCGAGCGGGTCAGGCAGGGCGAGCCGCTGGCGGCGCCGCTCGCGCGCGCGTCGGTGTTCCCCGTGATGGTGACCCAGATGATGGCGGTGGGCGAGGAGACCGGAGCGCTGGACTCCATGCTCCACAAGCTCGCGGACTTCTACGACTCCGAGGTCGAGGCCATGCTCAAGGCGCTGACCTCGGTCATCGAGCCCGCGATGATGATCTTCGTCGGCGCGATCGTCGGCCTGGTCGTGATCTCCATGTACATGCCGATGTTCAAGATCTTTGAGCTGGTGCAGTAGTCCGCGGGGCGCGGCGGCGCCCTCCCGCGGGGGATGCCCTCAAGTCGAATGGGGGATGTGTCGATCACTTGTTCAGGTGACCCCCTCGGCTTCTGGGAGGACCGGATGACGGGCCCGTTCACGGACGACCGCGCGGACGACATGGCCACGCTGCGCGACCACCTCTATCGCCACGGCCCCTGCACGGCGGCCGAGGCCGCGCGCGCCACCGGTCTGCGCGTGGGGCGGGTCAGCTCGATGCTGAACGACGGTAGCCTCACGCACGTCGGCTCGACGCCGTCCAGCGCGCGGTGCACCATCTGCCGGGCGCCCGCGACCGTGGGCGATCTCTGCGGGCGCTGCCGCGAGGATCTGCAGTCGTCCCAGCGGGTCGAGCCGGTCGACGAGCCGGCCCCCTCCCGGCGGTCCTCGGGGATGCGCTCCCGCCGCTGACCCCGCGCCCCCCCGTCCGCGTCGCCATCGTCGGTGGCCGGCGCGGTACGGTGTCGGGCTCGTGGAGACGTCTGAGAGCACGGGTCTCGGCCGGGTCGAGACCCGCACCGTCCGCCTTGTGGAGGCCGACGGGCCCTTCCGTCTGGAAAGTGGCGAGCGGCTGGCCCCGATCGACGTGGCCTACGAGACCTACGGGGAGCTCAACGACGATCGCTCCAACTGCGTCGTCGTCTGCCACGCGCTGACCGGCGACGCGAACGCGGCGGGGCACCACGGCGATCCGGCCCGGCCGGGGTGGTGGGACACGATCATCGGCCCGGGGAAGCCCGTCGACACCGATCGCTACCACGTCGTGGCGTCGAACCTCCTCGGTGGCTGCGCAGGCACGACGGGCCCGAGCTCGATCGATCCGGCCACCGGCGCTCCGTACGGGCTCCGGTTCCCCTCGTTCACCGTGCGCGACCTGGTCGAGGTGCAACGCCTCCTGCTCGCCCGGCTGGGAATCGAGCGACCGCTCGCGGCCATGGGCGGCTCGCTGGGGGGCATGCAGGTCCTGCAGTGGGGCCTCGATCACCCGTCCGAGCTCGGGGCGGCCCTCGTCATCTGCGCCTCGAGCCGGCTCAGCGACCAGAACATCGGCTTCTCGGCCGTGGCCCGCCACGCGATCATGTCCGACCCCGACTTCCAGGACGGCGACTACTACGGGTCCGGCAGAGCTCCCGAGAGGGGGCTCTCGGTGGCGCGGATGATGGCCCACATTACCTACCTCTCGGAGCAGGGGATGGGGCAGAAGTTCGGCCGGGCGGTGCGCGAGGGGCGCGATGCCCGCGGCCTCGGGCCGGCCTTCGAGGTGGAGACCTATCTGCACCACCAGGGTGAGAGCTTCGTGCGTCGCTTCGACGCCAACACGTACCTCTACCTCTCGCGCGTCATGGACGTCTTCGAGCCCTTCGACGACCTCCTGCTGTCCGCAGACGCCACGGGCAACCGCACCGCCTTCCACGTCGTCTCGTTCGACAGCGACTGGCGCTTCGACACCTCGCATTCGACCGAGATCGCCGGTCGTCTGCACGATCTGGGCGCGACCGCCCACGTCACCGAGATCTCGACACCCTGGGGGCACGACGCTTTCCTTCTGCCCGTTCCGCAGCT
>JARFPS010000171.1 GCA_029288175.1 Miltoncostaea sp.
CAAGCGCACCGCGCTGACCGAGTATCCGCGCAAGGGTCGTCCCACCAAGGGCGTGCGCACCATCAAGCTGGCCGAGAACAAGGGCGGGCTCGTCGGTGCGCGCACGGTGCGCGAGAACGACCAGCTGTTGCTGATCTCCAAGCACGGGCAGGTCATCCGCATCGACGTCGGCGCGGTCAAGCGCATGGGCCGGCCCACCGAGGGTGTGCGGCTCATGGACACGGCGGACGACGACTGGGTCTGTGGGTTGGCCGCGGTGGACGAGCCCGACGAGAACGGCGCGCCGGAGGCGACGGACGGCGGGTCGGCCCCCGACGACACGGCGAGCGACGCCGAGGTGCCGGCCGAGGAGGAGGCTCCGCCCACCGGGTGAGCTCGGCGACCGGCGCCGCGCTCAGGCGGCGAACGCCGGACGCAGCTCGGCGGCCACGTCCTGCGGAGCGCGGTGCGCCGCAATGACGCCAGCGCCCAGCTCGAGCCCCGCCAGAGTCCCGAGCCGGGGGATCAGGTCGAGGTGCCAGTGGTACGACGGCGTTCCGCCGGGCGGGCGCTCGAACAGGCAGATGTTGACGTTCTCGGCCCCGAGCCCGCTCTCCACAGCCTCCACCAGCCGCACGAGCGTCGCACCGAAGCCGGCGGCGTCGAGGCCGCTCCGCCAGTCCGGCGCCGGTCTCTCGGGCGCGACCCTGATGACCCCGGACATCGACGGTACCTCGGGACACCAGGCCACCAGGCCGGCCTCGCGGACCACGATGCGGTCGGTCGCGATGTCGTCGAGGAGCAGCCCCGCCCGCTGCGCGAACGCCCGGTCGCGCGTGGCGAGCCGTCCGGGAACCATGGGCAGGCCGACGATCTGCGCATGGGTGTGGGTGAGCGATGCCCCGGCCAGTGCCCCCTGGTTCAGGAAGAGATAGGGCGTCAGCCCGCGCGGGTCGTCGCCCACCGCCCGAAGTCGGTCCGCCCACACCCCCACCGCGGCCGCCGCCTCGTCGGGGGTCAGCTCGCTGAGCGACGCGAGGTGGCGCGGCGAGTTGATGACCACCTCGTGCGAGCCCTCGTCGGCCGGGACCGTGGGGAACTTGTTGGGAATGGCGCGCACCGTCCAGCCCGGCCCGTCGGCCCTACCGCCTCCCGGCCTCACGGCCTGGGTCTCCGGGGGTGTCGCGCTCTCGTTTCCCGGGCAGAACGGGCAGCCCGACGGGGAGCCCTTTCCGATGTCGTTCGGCCGCCCGGCGCGTGCAGGGGCGAGCAGCACGGGCTCGCCCGTGAGGGGATCGATGCGGACCGGGGTCAGGAGGCGGCTCGCTCCTCGATCGCGGCCGGCCGGTCGCCGGCCTCCAGGCTGGCCTTGAGGGCCGCCATCAGGTCGACCGGGGCCGGGACCTGCTCGGTCTCGGCCGGGGTGATCGGCTCCTGTCCCGCGGCTTTGGCATCCAGGAACTCCTGCAGACGGGCGCGCGTCTCGTTCGGGTAGGCCCCGGGCTCGAACTCCTTGGTGAGGCCGTCGATCAGCTGCTCGGCCATCGACAGCTCCTCGTCGGCCACCTCGATGCCGTCCAGCCGGTCGGCGATGACGCGCTGCTCCGCCTGGCGCACGTCCTCGGGCCAGTAGAGCGTCTGCAGGGCCATCACACCGTCGACCGGCCGGAGAAGCACCAGGTGCTCGCGCGTAGAGAGCACGAACTTCCCGACCCCCGCGCGCCCCGTCCGCTCCATGGCCTCGGCCAGGAGGGCGTAGGGCCGCTCCGCCCGCTCCTGCGGCTCGATCCAGTAGGCGCGCTCGAAGAAGACCGGGTCGACCTCTTCCAGTCGCACGAACTGAAGGATCTGGATGGTCCGCTCGTTGCGCACGGCGAAGCGGGTCAGCTCCTCCTCGTCGATCGGGATGAACCGCCCCTTGGCGACCTCGTACCCCTTGACCGTCTCGTCCCGCGGCACCTCGACGTCGCGCTCGGGGTCCCAGCGCTTCTGCTTGACCGGCTGACCGGTGGCCTTGGACAGCGTGCGGAAGCTGACGTCCTTGCGCTGCTGGGCGATGCCCACGGCCACCGGGATCGTCACCAGGCCGAACGAGATGAAGCCGTTCCAGATCGAGCGCATGGGGGTTCCGCTCCGGGGTGGGTCGAAAGGCTACCCGTGACCGTTGGGCGGAGAGCCGTCTGCGCCGACCCCGGCGCCCGTGCCGGTCTCCGCGCCCTCGCCGAGCGCGGCGCCCAGGGCACCGAGGCCCTTCATCGCTTCCATCATCTCGACCGGGAAGGGGATGATCAGGCTGCTGGTGTTGCCCGAGGAACCGATCTCGTTGACCGTCTGGAGGTAGCGCAGCTGCATGGCGCCGGCCTCGGTGGCGATGACCCGGGCCGCCTGGGAGAGCTTCTCGGACGCCTGGAACTCACCGTCCGCGGCGATGATCTTGGCGCGCCGCTCGCGCTCGGCCTCCGCCTGGCGCGCCAGGGCGCGCTGCATGTCGGTCGGAAGCTCGACGTCCTTCACCTCGACCACGCTGACCTTCACGCCCCACGGCTCGGTCTGCTCGTCGATGATCTGCTGAAGGCGGTCGTTGATCTGGTCGCGCTCCGAGAGCAGGTGGTCGAGGTCGACCTGGCCGAGCACGCTGCGCAGCGTGGTCTGCGAGATCTGCGACGTGGCCACCAGGAAGTTCTCGACCTGGACGATGGCCTTCGAGGCGTCGACCACGCGGAAGTAGGCGACCGCGTTGACCTTGACGGTGACGTTGTCGCGGGTGATGACCTCCTGCGGCGGCACGTTGAGCGTGACCGTCCGGAGGTCCACCTTCACGGCCTTGTCGATGAAGGGGATCAGGATGAACAGCCCCGGCCCCTTGATGCCGATGAGCCGACCCAGTCGGAAGACCACCCCGCGCTCGTACTCGCGGGCCACCTTCACGGCCGCGAACAGGAACATCAGGGCGACCGCCAAGATGATGATGATCGCGATGAGGGCGCCCATGCCACGCTCCTTGATCGGGGTTCGGGGGCTCCGCCATCACAGATTGAAGCACGAACGGAGCGATTCTCGCGGTCATCCGTCGCCCGTTTGGGCTAGCATTGCGCCGCTTTGAGCCCCGGTGAACCCCGTTCTGTGGCTCCTACCGAGCTTCTCCCCCACCGGCCACCGTTCCTGTTCGTCGACGAGATCGTCGACCTCCGACCGGGGGAGTCGGCCCGTGCCCGGTGGTACGTCGATCCCGATGCGGCCTTCTTCGAGGGCCATTTCCCGGGGAACCCCATCCTCCCGGGGGTGATCATCGTGGAGGCGCTCGCACAGACCGGCGCCCTGGCGGCGCTGGCCGATCCCGAGACCGAAGGAAAGCTCGCCCTGTTCGCCGGTATCGACAAGGTGCGCTTCCGCAGGCCGGTGCGCCCCGGCGACACCCTGGACATGGAGACCGCCCTCACGCGCAGGCGTGGCCCCGTGGGCGAGGGGAAGGGAGCCGCGGTGGTCGGCGACGAGAGGGCGTGCGAGGCCGTCGTGAGGTTCGCACTGGTCGACGTCGACGAGGCGACGACATGATCGCGGTCCGCAACGGCTCGCGGGCGCGCGCCCGACTCGTGGCGCTCGGGGCGCACGTGCCGGAGCGTGTCGTGACGAACGCCGAGATCGAGACATGGGTGGACACCACCGACGAGTGGATCACCACTCGCACCGGCATTCGTGAGCGCCGCTTCGTGGCCGAGGACGAGGCGGCGAGCGATCTCGGCGTCGTGGCCGCCGAGCGCATCCTCGACGAGGCCGGGATGGCCGCGGCGGACGTCGACGTGCTCATCGTGCCCACGGCCAGCCCCGACCACATCTTCCCGTCGACGGCCGCCCTGGTGGCCGACCGCATCGGCGCGCACAAGGCTGCGGCCTTCGATCTGAACGCCGGCTGCACCGGGTTCGTCTACGCCCTGGCCCAGGCCTGCGCCCTCATCGAGTCGGGGATCGGGCGCAACGTGCTGGTGGTGGGGGCCGAGGCGCTGAGCCGCCTGATGGACCCCACCGACCGCAGCACGTGCATCCTGTTCGGCGACGCCGCCGCGGGCGCCTTGCTGGTGGCCGAGGAGGCGGATGCGCAAGGGGTCACCGGCTTCCTCGGCTTCGAGCTCGGCGCCGACGGCTCGGGCGGGCACGATCTGGTGGTCCCGGCGGGTGGCAGTCGTCAACCGCTCGGTGCGGTGGACGCTCCCGGCGATGCCTGCATCCAGATGAACGGCCGGGAGGTGTTCAGGTTCGCCACGCGGGTGATGGTCGACTCGTGCACCCGCATGCTCGAGGCGGTCGAGATGGGCATCGACGAGGTCGATCTGCTCATCGCCCACCAGGCCAACAGCCGCATCATCGACCACGCGGTTCCCAAGCTCGGCATCGACCCCGAGCGGGTGCTCAACAACCTCGACCGCTACGGCAACACGAGCTCGGCCTCCATCCCGCTGGTGCTGACCGAGGCCCGTGACGACGGACGGCTTGAGCCGGGCCACCTGATGCTGCTGGTCGCCTTCGGCGCCGGCCTGACCTGGGGATCGACATTGGTGAGGTACGAACCCGCATGATCGCCGTGATGTTCCCCGGACAGGGCGCCCAGACGGTCGGCATGGGCCACGATCTGGCCGACGCCTACGCCGTCGCCCGCGAGACCTTCGAGGAGGCCGACGACACGCTCGGCTACGCGTTGTCGGCGGTGTGCTTCGAGGGCCCGGCCGAGCGACTGACCCAGACCGACGTCTGTCAGCCGGCGCTGGTCGCCACCTCGATCGCGGCCTACCGGGTCGCGCGCGCCGAGGGTCTCGTCGCCGATGTGGTGCTGGGCCACTCGCTGGGCGAGTACAGCGCGCTCGTCGCCTGCGGCAGCCTCCCGTTCGATGCCGCGATCCGTCTGGTCGCCGAGCGGGGAGCGGCCATGCAGGAGGCGGGGGACGCCACACCGGGGGCGATGGTCGCCCTGATCGGACTCGAGGACGACGCCGCCGAGGCCCTGTGCGCCGAGGTCGGCGACGTCTGGCCCGCGAACTTCAACTGCCCGGGCCAGGTGGTCGCTTCGGGGCGTGAGGAGGCTGTGGACCGGCTGGTGCGGCTTGCGGGAGAGCGCGGGATCAAGTGCGCCCGGCTCGCGGTCAGCGGCGCGTTCCACAGCCCCCTGATGGGTCCCGCGGCGGATCGCTTGGCGCCTGCGCTCGACGCCTGGGAGCCGGCCGAGCCGGACCCCCCGTTCCTGTCCACCACGACGGCCGCCCGGGAGACGACCGATCGCCTGCGACCGGTGCTGCTCGATCAGCTCACCAGCCCCGTCCGCTTCGGGGCGGCCGTCGAGGTCGCGCTGGCGGACGGTGCCGAACGCTTCGTCGAGGTCGGTCCCGGCAAGGTCCTCTCCGGTCTCGTCCGCCGCGTGAGGCGCGGTACCGCCACCCTGCAGATCGGCGAGCCGGGGGACATCGCGGGCCTGGCCGACCTGACCGTCGCCTGATGCCGACCGCGCTCGTCACGGGGGCCTCACGCGGGATCGGCGCCGCCATCGCGCGCGCCCTCTCCGAGGAGGGCTTCGACGTCGCGGTGGGGTACCGGTCGGACGAGGAGGGCGCGCGGGCGACCGCGGCGGCGGTCGAGACGGCCGGGCGCCGGGCCAGCGTGCACGGTGGCGACATCGCCGACGCGGATGCGGCGGCGGCCCTCGTGGAGGGCGCCGAGGAGGCCCTCGGCCCGCTTGATGCGCTGGTTCTGAACGCAGGCGTGACGGCCGACGCGCTCGCCGTCCGCATGTCGGCCGAGGACTGGGGCTCGGTCATCGACACCAACCTGACGGGCGCCTTCAACGTGGTCCGTCCCGCGCTCCGCGGGATGATGCGCCGACGCGAGGGGAGCATCGTGGCCGTCTCGTCCGTCGTCGGGCTGACGGGCAACGCGGGCCAGTGCAACTACGCGGCCGCCAAGGCCGGTCTCATCGGCCTCGTCCGGTCGCTCGCGCGCGAGACGGGGGGTCGCGGCGTGCGGGTCAACGCGGTGGCGCCCGGCTACATCAGCACCGACATGACCGCCGGCCTGTCCGAGGAGCAGCGCGAGGCCATCCTCGGGGCCACCCCACTGGGCCGGCTGGGCGAGCCGGAGGACGTGGCCGGCGCGTGCGCATTCCTCTGCTCGCCCGAGGCCGCCTTCGTCACCGGGGCCGTCCTCACCGTCGACGGCGGCCTCGCCATGGGATCGTGAGGCGATGAGCGCGCCTCCACTCGATCAGCGCGTCGCCGTCACCGGGCTCGGCGTCGTGAGCCCCCTGGGCATCGGCGTCGACGCCACCTGGGCGGGCGCGACCGCGGGTGTCAGCGCGGCCGGCCCGATCACGCTCTACGACCCCTCGGAGACCCACACCACGATCGCCTGCGAGGTCAAGGACTTCGAGCCCGGTGACCACATGCCGTCGCGGATCGCGCGGCGCATGGAGCGGTTCGCCCAGTTCGGCGTGGCGGCCGCCCGCATGGCCCTCGAGGACGCGGGGCTCAGCCTTGACGGCGCCGCGCGCGATCGCGCCGGCGCGATCGTGGGCAGCGGCATCGGCGGCCTCCGCTCGTTCGAGGTCCAGTCCGAGATCATGGCCGAGCGCGGCCCCACGCGGCTGTCGCCGCTGTTCATTCCGTTGATGATCGCGAACATGGGCGCCGCCCAGATCTCGATGGAGCTCGGTCTGCGCGGACCGCTGTCGTGTGTCTGCACCGCGTGCGCGTCGGGCAACCACGCCATCGGCGACGCCGCCGCGGCCATCCGTCGCGGGGACGCGGACGTCATGTTCGCCGGCGGCGCCGAGGCCACGATCACCCAGATCGGCATCGGCGCCTTCAACGCCATGCGCGCCCTGTCGACGCGCAACGACGACCCGGAGGCCGCCAGCCGCCCGTTCGATGCGGATCGCGACGGGTTCGTCATGGGCGAGGGCGCGGGGCTCCTTCTGCTCGAGCGAATGGATCAGGCGGTGGCCCGCGATGCCGAGATCTACTGTGAGCTCGTCGGCTATGGGGCGACGGGCGACGCCCATCACCTCACCGAGCCCGATCCCACCGGCGAGGCGCCGGCGCGGGCCATGACGATGGCGCTCGAGCGCGCCGGGGTCACGCCCGAGGAGGTCGGATACGTCAACGCCCATGCCACGGCGACCCCGGTGGGCGACACCAGCGAGCTCGCCGTCCTGCGCATGGCCCTCGGCGACGCGGCCGCAACGACCCCCGTGAGCTCCACCAAGTCGATGCACGGGCACTGCCTGGGCGCGGCCGGCGGCATCGAGGGCGTGCTGACCGTCAAGGCCATGAAGGAAGGGCTCATCCCGCCGACCATCAACCTGGACAACCTCGATCCCGATTGCGAGGGGGTCGACCATGTGGCCAACGAGGCCCGGCCGGCCACGGTGGACGTGGCGGTGTCGAACGGGTTCGGGTTCGGCGGGCACAACGCGGTGATCGTGATGCGCCGGGCGGAGGACGCATAGCGATCGGCGCGATCGATCCGCTGCGCTCGCTGATCTTCCGCGCCAGCGACCTGGTGTACCGCCCACCGGCGAGCCGCCGGGGCTGGACGTGGATCGGGGACGGTCGCCTCGCGATCGGGGCGAAGCCCGGCCCGGACGACATCGGGCGGCTCGCGGACGACGGGGTGACGCACATCGTCAACTGCCGGGCGCGCGAGCAGCACCTGATCTCCCAGGATCTCTGGATGGAGCAGCGCGCCCTCGGCGAGGGCCGAGTCGTCGCGGCGCCGATGTGGGACCACGGGCGACCTCAGGACCCGCGGCGATGGGCGCCGGCGGCAGAGTTCGCCGCCGCCGCGCTCGCCGACCCCGGCGCGCGCGTGCTGGTGCACTGCCAACAGGGCCGCCGGCGCTCGGCCATGGTGGCCTACGCCGTGCTGCGCTTGGGGGGCGTGTCCGAGTCGGAGGCGGCGCGCACGATCCTCGAAGGGCGCCCGGTCACGAGCATCGTGCCGGCGTACCGGGCGTCGGTCGAGGGGTGGCTGTCCGCGCGGGACACCCCGACGCTGCAATAATCGCGGACGATGCCGCCCCATATCCACATCTCGGTGGACCGCCTGCGCCGCCGCCGGTCCACGCCGCCCTCCAAGAAGCCCGTGGGAGACGGCAAGGCCTGCAAGGCGTGCGGGGCGCACTTCCGCGCGGAGGAGCTCGAGCGCAACTGGGGCGTGTGCACGACCTGCGACCATCACTTCCCGGTCTCGTCGAGCGAGCGCATCACGCAGCTGGCCGACGGCGACGAGTGGCGCGAGCTCTGGTCCGAACTGGCCGCCACGGACCCTCTGCGGTTCACCGATCTGGTCCCCTACACGGAGCGCGTCGAGCAGGCCGAGGCCAAGGGTGTCCGAGAGGCCCTCGTCGTGGGTGAGCTCAGCGTCCAGGGCGTCCCGTCGCTGGCGGCGGTCATGGACTTCGGCTTCCTGGGCGGCAGCATGGGCTCGGTGGTCGGCGAGAAGTTCGCCCGCGCAGCGGACCGCTGCGTCGAGACCGGTCGCCCGCTGAGCGTCATCACCGCCTCCGGCGGCGCGCGGATGCAGGAGGGTGTCATCGCGCTGATGCAGATGGCCAAGACGGTGGTGGCGATCGACGACCTCCGTGAGGCGGCGATCCCGGTCGTGGTCGTCCTCGCCCACCCCACCACCGGCGGCGTCTGGGCCTCCTTCGCCTCGATGGGCGACTTCACCTACGCCGAGCCGGGCGCGCTGATCGCGTTCTCGGGCCCCCGGGTCATCGAGCAGACCACCCGCGAGAAGCTGCCCCCGGAGTTCGGCCTGGCCGAATCCCAGCTCGAGAACGGCCAGGTGGACGCGGTGGTCGATCGCCGCGAGCTTCCGGGTCGCATCGGGTCGGTCCTGAACATCCTCGACCGCCCGCGAGCCGACATCGACGACGGCGCCGGCCGCATCGCCCGCCAGGGCCGCGAGCGCGCTTCCCGCGCGGCCCAGGCCCTGCCCAAGCTCTCGCGGCGCCTGCGCGGGCGCCTGGGCACCGGGTCGGACGGGGGCGCCGAGTGAGCCGCCTCACGCGCCGCCTCACAGGCCGCTCCGAGGAGGCCGAGCCGCAGGATCGAGACGAGGTCTGGGAGGCGATCCAGCTCGCGCGCCACCAGGACCGCCCCTACCCACTCGACTACATCGATCGCCTCATGACCGACTTCGAGGAGATCCACGGCGACCGCCTGTTCTCCGACGATCCCGCCCTGGTGTGTGGCATCGGGCGCTACCACGGTCGGCCGGTGGCGGTCATCGGGCATCAGAAGGGCCGGGACACCAACGAGCGCACCTACCGCAACTTCGGCATGCCGGGTCCGGAGGGCTACCGCAAGGGCATGCGCCTGATGGAGCTCGCCGAGAAGTTCGACCTCGACCTCGTCACCCTGATCGACACGCCCGGGGCGTACCCCGGCGCCGGAGCCGAGGAGCGGGGACAGGGGGGCGCCATCGCCCGCAGCATGCAGACCATGCTGCGTCTTCGCCCGCCGACCGTCGCGGTGGTCATCGGCGAGGGGTCGTCCGGCGGAGCGCTGGCGCTCGGCGTCGCCGACCGCGTGGTCATGCTCGAGAACACGACGTACTCGGTCATCTCGCCCGAAGGCGGCTCGGCCATCCTCTGGCGCGACGCCGGCAAGGCGCGGGACGCTGCCGCGGCCTTCAAGCCCACGGCGTCGAACTGCTACCGCTGGGGCGTCGCCGACGCCGTCGTGCCGGAGCCGGCCGAGGGAGCCCATGCCGACGCCGACGAGGCCGCCCGCCTGCTCGACGCCTATCTCGAGCGCACGCTGCGGGAGCTCCGACGCGTCGACGTCGGCCAGCGCCTGGCTCGTCGCAAGGAGCGGTTCCGCCGCATCGGCACGTTCCGCGAAGGCCCCCACGAGGGGCAGGTGCCGCTCGCCGACCCGCCAGCCGATTCGGCGAGCGAGACGTCGAACGGGCAGCCCCCCGCGAGCTGAGGGTCAGATCGTCTCGAGGTCGAGTCCGTGCAGCGCGAGCTCGTCGCCCACGCCCTCGGGAAGCTGAACCTCGCCGCCGAAGGCCTCCTTGTGGAGACGCAGCGCGCGCTCGAAGAGCGCGCGGTTGGTGGGGGTGTGCTCGGGGGTGAAGTCCACCGCCAGAGCGATCTCCCGGTACCACCGCTGAAGCTCGGCGCTGGGGCGTCGATCCGGATCAACGCGCACCATGTCCATCACGAGGGCTAGGAGTCCGCGCAGGGATGCGCGCGGGTCGGGTCCCGGTGTCATCTGAGCCTCCTTGCTCGTCTGAAGGCGCAGGGCATCCCGCCGTGCGCCGTTGGTCGTGCAGCGGACCATCCGTGGTCCTTCCGCGTGGAGGTCGGCTCCTAGGGGGGCGACTTGAGGGGCGGGGCGGCGGATGGTCCCGGCGGGACCAGCACCCGGAGGGTGGGGCCGGCCGCGAACAGGACCGAGCCGTGCGAGCCGAGCGGCTCGCCGTCGGCCTGAACGGCGACGGCGCGGTCGCACTCCACCTCGATCGCGGTCGCGTGGCCGGCCGCCATTCGCCCCGAGCCGAGATGCCGGGCGGTGCCCCGGATCGATTCGGCGGCCAGTTCCGCCAGGCGGGCGGGCGTGATCTCAGGCATCGCCAACCAGGCCAGCACCCCGTCGAAGGCCGCGGCCGGCAGGGCGTGGACGGCGCGCGGACCCAGGTACGTGTAGGGGGACCCCACGGCCACGGCCAGCGCGGCGGCGGTCAGCCGCGGCCCGCCGGCGACCCGCACCGACAGGACGGGGGGGTCGCGCAGCGCGCGGGACGCCGCCACGCTCGCGCCGATCCCGAACGCGGCCTGTCGAAGGCGCGCCTTCACGTTCGGCCGGGTCTCAACCCACTCCACCACCTCGGCGTCGATGCCCACGCCGGCATTGGCGATGAACGGGCGTCGCCGGGAGCCGGTCGTGACCTCGCCCACCGTCGCCTCCCGGACGATCCCGGCGGCCAGGGCCGGTGCGAGGGCCTGGGCCGCCCTGGTGCTCGACGCCGGCCACCCGAGCGCGCGGGAGAAGATGTTCGCGCCGCCCGCGGGGACGGGCGCGACGATCAGGCCCCGACGTGCGGCCGTCTCGGCCACCTGCGTCACCGTGCCGTCGCCACCGACCGTCACCAGGACGCGCGCGCCCGCGTCGGCGGCGTCCCGGGCGAAGCGCGCCGCGTCGCCGGGACCCCGCGTAGAGCGGAGCTGCAGGAGGCCGAACGGGGTGAGCACGTCGACCACCCGCCCGATCAGCCGCGATCGCGCCCTCGTGGCGGCGGGATTCACGATC
>JARFPS010000199.1 GCA_029288175.1 Miltoncostaea sp.
CTGTACGGCCGCGCCAGAGATCCCGGCGGCGTAGCATGTCGGACGTGACGCTCCCGCTGGGCTACGCGCAGGCACGCACACTCGTCAGGTCGGCGTTCGCGCTGGAGCCGACCCGGGTCCGGCGTCTCTCGGCCCAGGACACCGTCGTCTACCGCGTGGAGACGCCCGCGGGCTCCTTCGTGCTCCGCTCGCACGGCCGGGAGTCCGATGCCGAGATCGCTTCGGTCCCCCTCTGGCTCGAAGCGCTTCGCGTCGACGGCATCGACGCGCCGGAGCCGATCCGCGCGCGCGACGGGGGCTTCGTCGCCGAGCGGTGCACGCTCGTCCGCTTCGTCCCCGGCCGCATCCACCGCGGCACGCCTCGGCTCGTCCACTTCGAGCGGCTCGGCCGGACGATGGCGGCACTTCATCGACACGCCGAGGCGTGGACACCCCCACCGACGTTCATCCGTCCGTCCTGGCGGGCGGCGGAGGTGTTCTGCGAGGCCGGACGTTCGCTACCCCCGGGCCGGGATCCGTGGGCGCTCGTCCCGCCCGCGCTCGAGCCGCTCCTGCGCGACGCGACCGAGCGCGCCCGCGGGCCGCTCGACGAGGCCCCCGCCCTACTGATCCACGCCGACCTGCACCTCGGCAACGTCGTCTTCGCCGGCGGTGCCGCGACGCCCTTCGACTTCGACGACACCGGGTACGGACCGCTCGGCTACGACGTCGCGTGCGCGCTCTCGAAGCAGCGGCCGACGACGGCCTGGCCGCGCGTCCTCGACCGCTTCCGTCGCGGCTACGGAGCCGTCCGCGACGGTCCCGATCTATCGCAGCTCGACGCCTACATCGCAGGCCGACTCGCCGGCATCGTGCTCTGGCTGCTTTCGACCGCCGAGACCGAGCCGCGCGTCCGGGCCGGGCTCGTCAAGTGGATCCCCCACTTCGAGGACCAGCTGCGCCTGCTCAGGACCTAGCGACCCGGCCGCTCACCGCGGACGCTTCACCTTGTAGACATGGACCTCGTGGATCTCGCGCTCGTAGCCGGGGTAGAGCCCCTTCGGCATGCCGAGCACGATCCGCTTGCCGCGGTTGTGGTGGACGAGCAGGAGCCCCGCCGCCTCGTGGAAGGTCAGGCCTTCGATCTCGCCCGTGCGCTCGAACTCGGTGAACGCCTTCTCGTGGGTCACGTACGCAGCCGTTCCCTCCTTCGGGACCTCGACGCGCCAGAGATTGTCGACCTCGTCGTCCTCCGCGTCTCCGTCGTCGGCCGTGATGTAGAGCACGCCGTCGCGGGCCGCGATGCCCTGCTGCCACTGGGGCACGGGGCGAAGGTGGAGCTTGCCGACGTACGCGCCGGTCTCGAGGTCGTACCGGTAGACGTAGCGTCCGTCGACCCAGTCCGTCATCCAGATGGCGTCGTTCACGTCGTCGACGGCGACGCCGCTGACCTCGACCTGCCCGGAGTCCGGCTCCCAGGGGAACGCCCGCTTGTAGGCGAGCGTCTCGGCGTCGTAGACGACCACCTGGATGTTCGATCCGCGTCCATCCTCGAACCACTCGATGCCGGCGTAGATCTCGCCGTCGTGGACGTCGATGTCCCCGATGTGATTCGCCTTCAGGGCGAGCTCGCGAAACGGATCCTCGTTGGCGAGGAGCTGATTGCCGTCCTTGTCGTAGACGTAGAGCGCCGTGCTGCCGCTCACGTAGAAGCGCTTGCGACCGTCCGTCGCGATCCCCTGGCGCCCTGCGACCTCGAAGACCTTCCGCAACTCGTACTCGGTGCGGTCCCGACCGCCGCACGCGGTCAGCACCAGGAACAGGGACATCCAGATCCAGCGCACGTCGGCATCCTCCGGGCGGGGGGAGGGCCGGAGGATACCGGCGTCGCGCCTACTTCGCGGGCTCGACCCGCTTCAGATTGGCGTTCTCGCGAAGCATCTCCAGATTGCGGGCCAGGAGGGCGTCGTCGGCCTCGGCACGCTCGGCGGCGGCCTGGTGCTGTTCGAGGTCGCCGCGCGCGTCGAGCGCAATGAGCGCGGCCGCGAACTCGATGCGTGGGTCGCCCTTCGAGAGCGCGAGCGCCCGCTTCATCCAGGCATACCCGTCCCCCAGATGGTCCACACCCAGCTGTCGGAAGGCGGCCTGCGCGTACGCAGCATCGAACCAGGCGCGAACGCTCGGCCGGTTCGCCGCCTCCCCGTCCAGCGCACGCTGCATGAGCCGCGCGAGCAGTGCATCGCGCGCCGGTTCGTCGCGCCGGATCCGCATGACCACGCGGCGGAGGACCTCCATCCGGACGAAGACGCTCTGTTCGGCCTCGAGGAGCTCGAGCGCGGTC
This sequence comes from Miltoncostaea sp., assembly GCA_029288175.1. Taxonomy (GTDB): domain Bacteria; phylum Actinomycetota; class Thermoleophilia; order Miltoncostaeales; family Miltoncostaeaceae; genus JARFPS01. The sequence goes on from JARFPS010000199.1 coordinate 2,321, forward strand.
TCGACGGCCTGGGCTGCCGACACCTCCTTGTGGCCCGTGAGCGGAAGATCGTTCTCCCGCTCGTGGGCAAACGGCCAACAGAGGCACGGCGGGCCGGCCTGCGCGGATCCGGTCGAGACCAACAGGACGACCAACGAGGCGAGTGCGGTGAGACGTGACATGGCGACCTCCTTCACGAAAGGGAGACGCCCCGGCCGCGCGTGTGTTAGCCGCGCAAGCGCGCGGCAAAACGTGTGCAACAGCGATCCGTTTTGCAGCCTCTTTGCCG
>JARFPS010000226.1 GCA_029288175.1 Miltoncostaea sp.
GCTCCGGTGGGGCGCTGGTGGCGCGGCAGGGCCATCTACACGTTCGGTGGCGATCGGGAGACGTTCAACTTCTTCGACCCGACCCAGTGGCTCAACGTCGACAACGACGTGTGGAGGTTCTCCGGGCCCCTGCGGTGACGCCGGGCCTCGTACACTCGTCGCGCACGAGCGCGGGAGGAGGCCCCGGTGAGAAGCGTCGTCGTCGAGCGAGAGGTGGCTGCACCGCGCGCCAGGGTGTGGGCGGTGCTGGCCGACTACCCCAACATCTTCGAGTGGAACGACGGCGTCATCAACAGCTATTGCCTCGGCGAGGCGAGCGAGGGCGTCGGAGCCCAGCGTCGATGTGAGCTGGTTCCGAAGGGCAGGATGAGGATGCGGGAGACCGTCGAGGAGTGGGTCCCCGAGGAGCGGATGGTGATCGTCATCGACGAGATCGAGAAGATGCCGGTCAGGTCCGCCACGATGACCTTCACGCTCGCCGATGGCGGGGAGGCCACGCCCTTCACGATGAGCTACGAGTACGAGCCCAGGGGCGGGCCGCTGGGCGCCATCCTCGGTCCGGTGCTCGACCGGCAGATGGACAAGGGTTTCAACGGGTTCGTCGACAGCCTGGAGCGGGCGGCCCAGGCCCAGGCTCAGACGACCGCCTGACCTCCGGGCACCCGGTCGCCGAGGACCCGGGCACGGAGATCGACCCACGGGACCAATCGACCGTCGCGCCTGAGCGAGCGCCAGGGTTGGCGGGCTGAGCCCGGAGGGACCGTCGCGGCATCTGCCCGCTCGCCCCGCGCGGGTTGAGGCGGGTACCGTGGCGGGATGGAGGACCGCCTGAGAGCGCTGCTCGAGTTCGATCTCGATCGGGTGGATCTGCGGAGCGGGCTTGTCGGGCTCGTGGGGGTGGCGGCGGCGATCGTCGTCGTGGCCGCCTTCGGCACCGCCGGCATGACGGCGGGGCTCGCGGTGCTGTTCGTCCTGGCCGCCGACAGCCCGGGCGCGCCGCGCGAGCGCGTGGCCGGCGTGGTGGTGATGACCGTCCTGGGGGCGGTGGTCGCCGCGCTCGCCACCTGGGCCGGCACCGACCACGTCGGGCTGGCGACGCTTCTGACGGCGGGCATCACCCTTGTCGCGACGCTTGCGGCGGGGTTTGGCAGCGCATGGGCCACGCGGGGGGTGCTGCTGGCGCTGTGGGCGGTCGTCGCGCTGAGCGTCGCCGGGGCCGGCCAGTCGGCCCTGGAGCTGGCGGCCGCCTATGTCATCGGGGGCGCCATCGCCACGGTCATCCTGTGGCTGCGGGAGCGCAGTCGCGCCGAGTCGGACGGTGGGCCACCGCCGGATGATTCACCCACGCCGACGCTCGCGCAGATCGTTCGCTCGCCGCTCGGGCTGTTCTCGCTGCTGCGGGCCGGGGCCGTGGGGCTTGCCACGGTGCTCGGGATCGAGCTGTTCCCCGAGCACCCGATCTGGGCGGCCCTCACCGTGCTCCTGGTGCTGCGCCCGAGCCCCGGCGATTCGCTCGAGACCGGGATCCTGCGCACCCTCGGGACTCTCGTGGGAGGGCTGGCCGCGGTGGGGGTCATCGCCGTGGCCGGCGGCTCGGACGCGGTGGTGGTCGTTGCCTTCTGCGTGGCGGCGTTCGCGATGATGGCGCTCAAGAACGTCAACTACGCCGTCTTCGTGCTCTTCCTGACAGCGGTCCTCGTCCTGATGCAGGAACTGCTGGGCGCGGACGCCACGACGGCGGCCGAGCAGCGACTCCTGGCGACGCTGCTCGGCGCCGGTATCGCCTTCGCCGCGCTCTGGATCGGCCTGAGGCTCGTCCCTCGCGACACCGCAGACCCGCGGGCCGGGAGCAACTGAGCCCGACCGACGCGCAGCCGAAACGGCGAGCGGCGCGGCGATGGCACGGTTCGAGTCGATCGAGCCGCCCGGGACTACACTCCCGGCGGTGCGACCGCCGGGGCCACGGGACGGCGCGAAGGACGTGCGACGGTGAACGAGCAGATCCAGATCCTGCCGATGGCGATCGCGATGGTCGCCGGCCCTCAGCTGATCAGCGCGGTGTTCCTTGCGACCAGCCGCGATCCGCGCCGCAATTCCCTCGCCTACCTCGCCGGTGCGACGGCGGCCGTTCTGGCCGGACTGGCCATCTCCTACGTGACCGCCCTGATCTTCAACGAGGCGGCGGAGGCCACCGGCGCGGAGAGCTCAGACGATTGGCTCACCTGGGTGATCGTCGGCCTGCTCGTGGTGCTCTCGATCCACACCTTCCGGACGCGCCACACCGCCGAGACCCCGAAGTGGATGAGCGGGCTGCTCGAGGCCGACCCGCGGGCGGCCGGCAAGCTCGGCTTCGGTCTGTTCGCGCTGATGCCGACGGACATCGCCGTGATGCTCGCCGTCGGGGCCTTTCTCGCGCAGAACGACCTCGGCTACCTGGACGGGCTGCCGTTCGTGGCCGTGACCGTGTTGCTGGTGGCGCTGCCCTTTCTCGCCTACCTGGTGATGGGGCGGCGAGCCGATCACCTGCTGCCCCGCGTGCGGGAATGGGCCACGAGCTACTCGTGGGCCATCAGCATCGCGGTCTACATCTTCTTCATCTACGCGTTCGTGAGCTAGGGCGAGCCCGCCCCGGCCCGAACCGCGACGGCGGGTCGCGGCGCGGTGCGGCGGGCGCCCCTCATGTCCGGGCGAGCGCGGACCTAGGCGCGCCGTCGTCCTGTCACGCGCCGTGAACCGATGCCCTGGTAGTCGGGCGTGTCGGCCACCGGACGCTCGTTGTGAGGGTAGGTCCGCCCGACGGTCTCATCGAGCAGGGCCAGCTGCGCCTCCAGGGCGACCCGCCGCGCCACCGGAGCCTCCTCGACCAGGTCGAGAAGGAGGGCGCGAAGGCGGCGCTCGACCTGGACCGACCCGGCACCATCGCGGCGGATCTCGGTGAACGAGAGATCGACGAAGTCGTCCCAGGACGGGCGTCGATGGACGAGCCGGAGTGCGCCCTCTCCGTCGTTGATCTCGCCGGCGGCGATGCGCCGCGTGCTCACCCGCCGGAGGAGATCCTCGATCTGGTCGATCGCCTGGAGGGCCGTGGTCGGATCGTTGATCGCCGGCGAGAGCGCCTTGATCGCGATGTCCACCAGCCAGCGGAAGGCCTGGGCGGGGTCGCCGCCCTGGTGTTCCTCATGGTCGTGAAGGCGGGGACCGACGTGATCTGGCCCGAGGATCTCTCGCTCGGTTTTCTCGATGGGGAATGGTGGTGGGTGGCCGTCACCGCCGGGGCGGGTCTGCTGGTGGGACTGCTCCGCACACGGCTCGGGGTGCCCGAGGACCCGACCGGGGCGCTGGCCTCGATACAGAGAGCCGACGTCGACTATCGGACGGCCCCCCAGACGGTGCTGGTCTCGGCGGTGTCCCTGATCGGCGGAGCGAGCCTCGGCCCGTTCGATGCGGGGACACGCTCGGGAGGAGCCTTCGGCGCCTGGGTCTCGGACAAACGGGGTCTGCCGGAGTCGATGCGGCAGGTCAACACGCTGAGCGGAATCAACGGCGGGGTCGGAGGGATGCTGACCTCGCCGTTCATCACAACGCTGCTCATCAGCGAGATCGTCCGCCCGAAGTCCGATCGCTACTACAAGGTCCTGATCCCGAACCTGGTCGCCGCGTTCGCCGGCTTCTTCGTCTTCTTCGGCACCGTCGGTCCGGGGTTCCTCCGCCTCTTCGAGGTCCCCGGCTACGAGGTCCGCGAGTGGCACTTCCTGGCCGCGGTCGGGCTCGGCGCTGTCGGGGCGCTACTGGCCCTCGCGCTTGGCACGTCGCTCACGGCGGTGCGTCGGCTGGTGAGACCCTTGGTGAGACGGCCGGTTCTGCTCACGGCTCTTGGGGGGAGCGCGCTCGGCGTGATCGGCGTCGCCTTCCCCCTGACGCTCGCCTCCGGAAAGGAGCAGCTCACCGGAGCCATCGCGTCGGCCGACTCCCTGGGCGCGGCCATGCTGGTCGGCATCGTTCTCGCCAAGGTGGTCGCCATGGCGATCAGCCTGGGAACCGGCTTCATCGGGGGGCCGGTCATGCCGTCGCTGTTCATCGGGGGCACGGCCGGCCTCGCAGCGAACCAGATCGTTCAGGATCTGCCGTTGGGGCTCACGTTCTCGTGTCTGCTGGTGGCCGTCGCGGGCGCGACGCTGAAGGCGCCGTTCAGCCTCGTCCTGCTGGTGGTCTTCACGGTCGGGCTCGGGCCCATCGAGGCGGCGCCGGCCGGCGTCGCGGTCGTCACGGCCTACCTGTTGACGTCTGGGCTCGGCCTGCTCGGAACGCCGTCGCCGGAGCCGGTGACCGTGGATGACCGCGCTCAGATCGCATTCGGGAGCGTGCCCCAGGCCGGCTCGGGGCCGGATCGGAGACGTCGCTAGCTCGTGAGGCCGTAGAAGTTGCCGATGCCACCGAGCAGCAGCTGGATGCCGATGGTGGCCAGCAGCAGACCGCCGATCCTCAGCACGACGGACATCGCGCTGGGTGAGAGCTTGCTGATGAGTCCGCCAAGCCATGCGAACGAGGCGTAGACGACGACTCCCACCACGCCGGCCGCGATCAGGCCGGCGAGCATGGCGGAGCCGGTGTCGTCGGCCGAGACCAAGGTGATCATCGTCGTGATCGCCCCCGGGCCCGCGATGAGGGGGATCGCAAGCGGAACGATGAGCCCCGTCTCCTCCGATGGCGCGGGCTCGTCCGGGCCTCCCTGCGCGCGGCTGACGTTTCCGCCGTAGAGCATCTCGAAGCCCATGCCGGCGACCACCAGCCCGCCCGCGACGCCGAAGGCGCCGAGGTTGATGCCGAAGAGCTACAGGAACTCGCGCCCGATCAGGGCCGTCCCCGCGAGGATGCCGGTGCAGATGAGCGCGAGCTTGAGGGCCTCGGCGTTTCGCTCCGACCTGCTCTGGCCGGTCAGCCGACGGTTGAAGAGGAGGATCTTTCCGGGGTCCGGCGCCCCGGTGATCACGACCATCGCGATCGCGGCCTGGACGAAGAACTCGACGCTCGATGTGTCGATGTTCATCTCACGCCCCCGGCGGGTGCGCGCCCGAAGAGGCGCGGCCGTGAGGTGGTCCAGGGCTCCGGCCCGCCACCGAGCTCCGACCGCCGCGCGGCGGCCCGTCGAATCCCAAGGCGTTCCGGAGCGTCATCGTGTTTCGCCCTAGCCGGGTGCGCCCGACTCGTCGCCGAGACGCTTCAGGGCCCAGGCGGCCAGGACGAACATGCCGACGAACCCGCCGACCAGCACGATCAGCGCGAGCCAGGCATCGAAGATGGCCCACAGGATGACCACGGCGATAATCGCGACGATGAAGAGCCCGATGGAGGCAAAGAAGGCCTTCTTCGGCGAGGGCCCGGCGCTCGACTGCGGCAACGCTCACTCCTTCGCTTGAGATGGATGGAACTCGCTGACCCTAACGATCGGCGAGCCGGCGAGGGCCGCTCCGAGGGGCGAGCGGCCCATTCGGTGCCATTGTCAGCCCCCGATCTGCCCGATCTGCATCTCGAGCGTCTGGAGATCCGTGGTGATCTCCTCGAAGAGCGCGTTCGCGGTCTCCACGTCGCCCATCGCGAGGGCCATCTCCGCCTGACCGAGCTTCTCGACGATGGCGCCGCCCGTCGCCTCGATCGCCTCGACCTGCTGCTGGAAGGCCTGCGCGGCGGCATCGTCGCCCGCCTCGGCTCCCTCGGTACCTGTCGTGCCCGCCTGCTCGGCGGCGGCCGCCGCCGCCTGGAGCGCCGCGAGCTGTTCGCGGTAGCTCGCGTCGACCTCGCCGGCCGCGCCCTGGGCCGCGACAGCCTCGCCGGCCGCCTGGCGGATGGCGT